>DATLEX010000065.1:0-27145 GCA_035525045.1 Thermoanaerobaculia bacterium
CATGGTCATGCGGGGGGTGGAGCAGGAGTCGTCGTTCATGGAGACGAACGTCCTGCGCGGAAACTTCCTGTCCGACGAGAGGACGCGGCACGAGTTCATGTCGATCGTCAACCGCCGGGGCGACCGCTCGTGACGATCAGCGGACCGGCGTGAACCGTCCCTCCGCGGCGGCTCGCAACCGGCTGATGTCCTCGCTACGAGTCACCGACAACGGCACGGTCGACTTCACCGCATCGAGGATCTTCTCCGTCGTGAGGCCCCGCTTCACGTGCAGGGCGCGGTAGAGGGCGGAAATCACGGCCTGCTCGATTTCCGCGCCACTGAAGCCCTCCGTCGCGGCGGCGAGCCTCTCCAGGTCGAACCGGGCCGGGTCCTGCTTCCGCAGGCGGAGGTGAATGGAGAAGATGTTGCGCCGCTCCTCCTCCACCGGCAGGTCGACGAAGAAGATCTCGTCGAACCGTCCCTTGCGCAGGAACTCCGGCGGCAGTCGCGAGAGATCGTTCGCCGACCCGATCACGAAGACCTCTTCCTTCTTCTCCTGCAGCCAGGTCAGCAGCGCCCCGAAGAGGCGCTGCGACAGCCCTCCATCGGCGTCGTTCGATCCCCCCTGGCCGAAGGCCTTCTCCAGCTCGTCGATCCACAGGACCACCGGCGCCATCGCCTCGGCCACCGTGGTGGCGCGCCGGAAGTTCTTCTCCGACTCCCCGACGTACTTGTCGTAGAGCCTTCCGGCGTCGAGCTTGAGCAGCGGGAGCTTCCACTCCCGAGCAATGAATTTCGCCGCAAGCGATTTCCCGCACCCCTGCACGCCGACGAACAGCACCCCCTTCGGCGGGGCGAGGTTCAGGGCCCGCGCCTCGCGGGAGAAGCCGATGCGGGCCCGCTCGAGCCACGCCTTCAGGCGGTCAAAGCCGCCCAGCTCGAAGGTGTTCCCCTCCAGCGGAAAGAACTCGAGCAGCCCGCCGCGCTCGATGATCTCTCCCTTCCAGCGGACGACCCGGTCGATGTCCTCGCCCGAGAGGCGGTCGTCGGCGACGATGGCCTGGGCGATGACGCGGCGCACCTGGTTGAGGGTCAGTCCCGCCAGCGAGCGCACCAGGCGCATGGCGTCGTCGCGGGAGAGGTCGACATGGACCCTCCGCCGGGTGGTCATGGAGTCGATGACCTGCCGGACGACCTCGCGGATCTCCCGCTCGTCGGGGAGCAGCAGCTCGAATCGGACGGCGAGGCTCTCGATGTCGCGCGGCAGCTCGATCGGCTCGCCGGTGATCACGATCGCCGACCGCGAAGAATGGATCCGCGTGACGAGCTCCCTCAGCACCCTGGCCACGTTCGCGTTCCCGAGGTGCGGGCCGAGGTCTTTCAACAGGTAGATGGCGTCGCCGCTGTGGATCTCCTCGATCCGCTGGAGCATGGAGAGGGGGTCCTTCGTCCCCTCCATCTCGTTCCCGATCCGGCGCTTGAGGCCGCCATGGAGCGACCATTCGAACAGGGGGACGGTCAGCCGCGTGGCAACCTCCATCAGGATGGATCGGACCCGCTCCTCCTCGACCGTCTCCACGGCGATGAGGGTGTGAAACGACTGGAGCAGCCGCTCGAGGTCGTGGACCGAGGTCTGGCGCGACATGTTCCGGAAGTGTAGCGGGAAGCCGCCACCACCCCGTAACGTTCCGGGGGATCGGAGAGTACACTCCACACCACCCGTGCCGATGAACAAGAAAAAGGTTCTCAACGAGATCAGGATCTTTCTCCTGCTGCTCCTGGTCGTCAGCTCCCTCCGCTCGGCGCTGGCCGACTGGAACGACGTCCCCACCGGGTCGATGAAGCCGACCATCGAGATCGGCGACCGGGTGGTGGTGAACAAGCTCGCCTACGACCTGAAGATCCCCTTCACCACGATCCGCCTCTTCCAGTGGGGCGACCCGCAGCGGGGAGACATCGTCGTCCTCTTCTCTCCCGTCGACGGCACCCGTCTGGTGAAGCGGGTGGTGGCGGTGGCCGGCGACACGGTGGCGATGGCCGAGAACCAGCTCTTCATCAACGGGACGCCGGTGCGGTGGTCCCCGCTGACCAGCACCGAGGATCCGGAGCAGGGGCTGAGCTTCGTGACCAGCGAGATGCTGGGCAGCCGGACCCACAAAGTGATGCTCACCCCGCAGGTGCCGGCCGTCCGCTCCTTCGCGCCGATCACGGTGCCTTCCGGGCACTACTTCGTGCTGGGTGACAACCGCGACAACAGCAACGACAGCCGCTTCATCGGCTTCATCGGCCGGAAGCAGATCGTCGGCGAGGCCACCGCCGTAGCCTTCTCCCTCGACCGGGAGAACAACTGGGTCCCGCGACTGAACCGCTTCTTCAAGAGACTCGACTAGACAGGAGAGACCCGCCGCATGCAGAGAACCGCCATCCTCGTCACCGCCGCCGCCGTCCTGATGACCGCCACCTTCGCCACCGCCCAGCGCCTGCCGCCGAAGCCGAGCGGGCCGGCGGCGATGGACCGCCAGGCCCCCAGCACCGAGCCCGCCGTCGCGGCGGCGCGGCGCATCACGCGCGAGGACGCCATCAAGCTCGTCCGCGAAGAGAAGGCGGTCTACGTCGACGTCCGCTCCAAGGACTCGTACGACAAGGGGCACATCAAGGGCGCTCTGAGCATCCCCAACAGCCAGTTGCTGTCCCGCCTCAAGGAGCTGCCGCAGGGGAAGACCGTCATCACCTACTGCGCGTGCGTGAAGGAGCACACCGCCGCCGTGGCGGTGGTGAACCTCAACAGCGCCGGGTTCCGCAACACCGCCGCTCTCGTCGGCGGATGGGACGAGTGGGTGGCGCTCGGGCTGCCGATCGAGAAGACGAAGAAGTAAGGGCTCAGGGCTCGGAGGTAGCTGCACACGCGCCGCGAACCGGGGGGGCGGGCCTGAGCCCCGAGCCCCGAGCCCCTGTATCATCCCGGTCATGTTCAAGATCGTCGAGCTCTTCGCGCGCGAGATCCTCGACTCGCGGGGCAATCCCACCCTCGAGGTCGACTGTCTGCTCGGTTCCGGCGCCCTCGGTCGCGCCGCGGTCCCTTCGGGCGCCTCCACCGGCTCCCGCGAGGCGCTCGAGCTGCGGGACGGCGACAAGAAGCGGTATCTCGGCAAGGGCGTCCTCACCGCGGTGGCAAACGTGAACACGCGGATCGCCGCGGCGGTGGAGGGGATGGACGCGCGCGAGCAGGCCATGATCGACCTGGTCATGAAGCAGCTCGACGGCACCGAGAACAAGGCCACGCTCGGCGCGAACGCGATCCTGGGCGTCTCCATGGCCGTGGCCCGCGCCGCCGCCGAGGCTTCGAGCCTCCCTCTGTTTCTCTACCTCGGCGGAGCCGGGGCCCGCACGCTTCCGGTCCCGATGATGAACGTCATCAACGGGGGCGCGCACGCGGACAACAACCTCGACGTGCAGGAGTTCATGATCGTCCCGGCCGGATTCGACACCTTTTCGGAAGCGCTGCGGGCCGGGGTGGAGACGTTCCATCATCTGAAGAAGACGCTGGCGGACCGAAAGCTCACGACCTCCGTCGGCGACGAGGGTGGCTTCGCCCCGAACCTCGGGTCGAACTCGGAGGCCCTCGACCTGATCCTGCAGGCCGTCGAGAAGGCGGGGTACGAGCCGGGCCAGCAGATCTACGTCGCCCTCGACGTCGCCGCGTCGGAGTTTCACAAGGGATCGGCGTACGAGTTCGAGGGAACGAAGCGGACGAGCGAGGAGATGGTCGAGTACTACCGGCAGCTCACGTTGAGCTACCCGATCCTCTCCATCGAGGACGGGCTGGGCGAGGGGGACTGGGACGGCTGGGAGACGCTTACGAAGGTCCTCGGCGCGAGCACGCAACTCGTCGGCGACGACCTCTTCGTCACGAACCCGGCCATCTTCGCCAGGGGGATCGAGCGAGGGGTCGCCAACGCCATCCTGATCAAGGTGAACCAGATCGGGACGCTGAGCGAGACCTTCGAGGCCATCGAGATGGCCAAGCGGGCCGGGTACCGCTCGGTGGTGTCGCACCGCTCCGGCGAGACGGAGGACTCCACGATCGCCGACCTGGCGGTGGCTGCGAATGCGGGGCAGATCAAGACCGGGTCGGCGTCGCGGAGCGACCGGATGGCCAAGTACAACCAGCTCCTCCGGATCGAGGAGGAGCTGGGGGACGCGGCGGTGTATGCGGGGAAGAGCATCTTCCGGTCGGTGTCATCCCGACCGTAGCGAGGGATGACATCGGTCCCCATTTCGGTCAATATATTGACCATGCCCGCGCCCCGGGATCCTGTTGCCGGGATCATTCGCGCCGCCAACCTTCTCAACCGGAGCCTCGCCCCGGTGCTGGAGCGGGGAGGGATCACCCCGCAGCAGTGGGCCGTGCTGTCGGTGATCGGCGCGGCCGCGGCGCCGATGACGCTGGCGGCGATGGGAAAGGAGCTGGCCGTCACGAAGCAGAACATGACCGGGATGGTCAGCCGCCTCGAGCAGCTCGGCCTCGTGGAACGGCTCGAGGATCCCGCCGATCTCCGCTCCTCGCGCGTCCAGCTCACCCGCCGCGGCCGGAAGATGATCGGCCGGATGACCTCGGCCTATCAGAGGTGGGTCCGCTCCCTCGGCTCGGAGCGCGATCTCCGGCAGCTCGCCGGCGCGGTCAGCCGGCTGATTGCGCGGCTCGAGGAGAGCTGACCACCACCCGGTTCCTTCCCTCGCGCTTGGCCCGGTAGAGCCGCTCGTCCGCCACCTCGAAGAGCGCCTCGGCCGTGGCGCCGTCGGCCGGATACACCGCCGCTCCGATGCTCACCGTCACCGGCCCCCCGCCGGAGGCCGCGGGAAGGGCCTCCACGTTCGCGCGGATGCGCTCGGCGATCTGTGAGAGCAAAGGCACGTCGACGTTGGGAACGACGACGGCGAACTCCTCCCCGCCGTACCGCGCCGGGAAGTCCATCCTCCGCACCGCCTCGGCGATCACCGCCGCCACGCGTTGCAGGACGTCGTTCCCGGCCAGATGTCCGAAGCGGTCGTTGTACTGCTTGAAGCGGTCGAGGTCGAGCACCAGCATCCCGACCTCGTAGCCGAGCCGGTTCGACCGGTGGATCTCGTCGTCGATCCGCTCGCGGAAGGCGCGGAAGTTCGGCAGGCGGGTCAGCTCGTCGGTGCGAGCCGTGTCGCTGAGCGTGTTGGCCATGGCGTTGAGGGACCGGCCGAGCTGCACGACCTCCAGATCACCGGTCACCGGCACGCTGACGTTCGTCACTCCGCCGGCGATCCTCGCCGCGGCGGCCGAGATCTGTTCCAGAGGACGCACGACCCGGCTGATGGTGATCTTCGCCGCGGTGAAGCTGAGGAGGATGACGATCCAGGCGATGGCCAGGCCGGTGGTCATCATCAGGCCTGTCTCCCGCTCGAGCTGAGGAAGCTGCCTGGTGATCTCCTGTTTGTGCCACTCGATCAGTCGCTGGGCCTCGTTGATCACCCGCGCCGAGGCGGCGTCGAGCTCCTGCGTCGCGGCGGCGCGCGACACGCGGCGGAGGCGCACGTCGGTGGCCCGCAGCCGCCGGGAGAAGGCCTCGACGCGCTCGCGGAGCACGCCGTTGTTCGGCGTTCGCAGCGCCGGCAGATCGAGGAGCTGCTCGACGGTCTTGTACTTCTCCGCCGCGCGCGCATCGCCGAACGCCACCTGCTTGCGGAAGGCGTTCTGCGCCCGGATCACCTCCTCGAGCGCCGCCACCGCCTCCGTCTCGACCGCGACGATGCGCGTCCAGCGCTCCTGCGACATCTTCGCGCGCGTGCTCAGCCCGAAGGTGATCGCCAGCAGAGCGAGGGCGAACCCTCCCGTCATCAGGAGAACCCGAGTTCGCAGCCGGATGGGAGAGGACACCTTGGAACAAGGATAATCCCGCGGTGACCAATCTGGAACTGTTGTATCGGGAAACCCTCGCCCGCTGCGCTCCGGAGAGTCTCGTCCGGCAGGTGGTCTCCCCTGACATGCCTCGCCACCTGGTGGCCATCGGAAAGTGCGCCGGGCCGCTGCTCGACGGATTTGCCGCCGCCATTCCGATCGAGAGCGCCTTCGTGGTCGTGCCCCGCGGCTACCCCGAACCGCGATGCGCCGGGGAGAACGTCGTGGTGAGGAGCGGAGGTCATCCCGACATGGACGCCGGCAGTTTTGCGGCGGGCGAGGAGTTGCTCCGCTACGCCGCAGCGCACGAGGAGATCACCTTTCTGATTTCCGGAGGAGGATCGGCGTGCGTGGAGGCTCCCCTCCGGCCTTTCTTCTCGGAGAACGATCTGGCGGAGGTGAACCGCCGCCTCGCCCGCGCCGGGCTCCCCATCGCGGCGATGAACACGGTTCGCAAGCACCTGTCGGCGATCAAGGGAGGGCGGCTCGCGGCGCGCGTGCGGGGCCGGAGTGTGACGCTCGTCTACTCGGATGTCGGCGCGGGCGACCTCGCCTCGGTGGCATCGGGTCCCACTCTTCCCGACGACACGAGCCGCGCCGATGCCATCGCCATCCTGCGACGCATCGGCGGATGCGACCCGCTCGTCACCGCGCTCGGCGACGAGCGAGTCCCCGAAACGGTCAGGGAGATCGGCAACACGACATGGCGCCTGATCGCTGACAACCAGACCCTGCTCGACGCGGCCGCGACCGTGGCCGGACAAGCGGGGTGGGAAGTCGTCCGCCACCCCCGGCAGATCGAGACCGGCGTGGCCGCCGCCGCCCGCGACCTGGCCGGGCACGCGACCTCGCTCCGGCCGCGCGAGATGCTCATCGCCGGGGGAGAGCCGACGGTCGAGTTGCGAGGGAGCGGGAGAGGAGGGAGGTGCCTGGAGCTCGCCGTCCACTTTGCCCGGGAGATGCCGGCGGGCGGCGGCGCCCTGCGCGCGCTCTTTGCCAGCTCCGACGGCGTGGACGGGAACAGCGGCGTGGCCGGCGTGGTCATGGACCTGCCGCCGGGGGCGGGGCTGGAAGCGGCAACCGCGGACCTGGCCTCCTCCGATTCCCTCCGCGGGGCCGGGCGGCTGGGGCGACCGATTATCATTCCCCCGACTGGCAACAACTTGCGGGACCTGTACTTAGTGGCTCGCACCTAGCAAGCTGCCCGTTACTCCGGACGATGGACGAGAAACCCGTCACGAGCGACACGCTGTTCCCCCACGAAACCGGCCACCACATCTCGGCGCGCAAGCGACAGAGGAAAGGGCCGATGTGGGGATGCCTTCGCCTGATGGTGTGGGCATTCGTCCTCGGCGCCGCCCTGATCATTCTGCTGGTGATGGTGGCGCCGTGGGTGGCCACCATGGCCGTGACCGGCAACTACATCGCCAGGCGGATCGAGGCGACGCTCGAATCTCGTCTGGAACGAGACGTCACGATCGGGCGCGTGGAGGTCCATCGCACCGGGTACCTCGAGCCGACGAAAATCATCCTGCACGACCTGCGCATCGCCAATTCGCCGGGGGCGGTGAACCCCTTCTTCGCCCGGGTGGCCCGCGTGGAGATCACCGGCGGAATCGGGTCGTTCCGCACCCGGACCGTTCGCGTGGCGCGGATCGACGTCGTCGATCCGCACGTGAACCTCGAGATCTATCCGGAAGGGGCCGAGCTCACGCACAACTTTCCCCACTGGCAGCCCGGCCCGAAACGGCGTTACGAGATCTACCGGCTCGTCTTCGACCGGATGTACGTCCGCGGCGGGCACTTCCTGTTCCTCGACCGGCGTCACGACATCGCCGGCGAAGCGACGTCGATCAGCTCCGACATCACCATCACCAGCGCCGAGAGCCTCTATGCGGGAGTGATGGCCAGCCCGCGCTTCGTCTTTCGGCTGCAGGAGTACGAGCCGGTGGAGATGGAGCTGCGGGGCGGGTTTCGCTACACGCCGGGCATCCTGGCGCTGGAGTCGATCGCTCTGCGCGGCCGCGGCATCGAAGCGTTCGTCTCCGGGAAGCTCGACCCGCTGACCGAGGGTGCATATGACCTGCATGTGCGCTCGAGTATCGGGCTCGAGCGCGTTCGCGAGATCTTCCGTGTCGAGCAGACGCTGGCCGGCCCGGTCGTCCTCGATGCGCAACTGCGCGGAAAGGCGGCGGAGTTCGAGCTGAGCGGCGGCTGGGTGTCGAGCGGCATCACCGCGGACACGTACGAGCTCGCCGACCTGCGCGGAACGCTGCACGTGACCGGGGAGCGGACGCTCGTCGCGGTCGAAGAAGCAGGCTATGGCGGAGGGACGGTCTCGGCCGGCTACCGGCTGGCGCAGTACCGCGAGCCGTACCCGATGTCAGTGGAGCTCCGCTACGACGGCATCTCCATCGAGCAGCTCTTCGCCGATTGGGGCGTGGAGAACAGCGGGCTGCGCGGTGCCGCGACCGGCACGCTGCAGTACCAGTGGAACAAGGATGCGGTGCTGGCCGGATCGGGAGCGGGAACGGCGAGGCTGGCGCGCGACGCGGTGGCCTTCTCCCGCGCCCGCTATCCGGTTCCCATCGCCGGCTCCACCGACTTCACGCTGAACGAGGGCGTCATCGCCTTCCGCCGCACCGACCTGCTGACCGGCGCTTCGCGGATCGGCGTGACGGGGACGCTGCGCATCGAGAATCTCGTCACCAACCTCGGCGTGCAGATCCGCAGCGACGACCTCAGCGAGCTCGATCGCGTCACCTACAACTTCGCTCACGGCACAGGCAGAACCGGCCACGAGCTGCTCGGTCTCGGCGGCGCGGGAGAGATCACCGGCACGATTCGCGGTCCCATCCAGACGCCGGACATCGTCGCGCGCATCCAGGGGCGCGGGACCCGCTACAACGACGTGCTGCTCGGCGACTCCGACATCGCCCTTCGCTACGACGGCAGCCGCGAGCTGCTGACCTTCGACCGCGCCGTCTTCGTCGAGGGCGAGGGGCGCCTGCTGCTCACCGGAACGATCGCCTTTCCCGATCGCGGCCCCTCGCCGCGATTCGACCTGGCCATCGAGGCCACGAACTACCCCATCGCCCGGGTCATCCGGGCCGCCAACCTCGACTTCCAGGCCGGCAGCGGTCTCGGCAGCGGGAGGATGACCATCGCCGGCACGCCGGATTCGGGCACGGTCCGCTTCGCCGGGATGATCATCCGCCGGGAAGGCACCGAGCTGCGCCTGAACGGGCTGGTGGCCTGGCTGCCCGGCGAAGGCAATGTCCGGTACAACCTCGACATCGCCGCGCGCGACTTCCCGGTCTCCGAGATCCTGGCATTCCTCGACCTGGCCACCGTGCCCATCACCGGCCAGCTCACCGGGACGCTTCATCTGGAAGGCCTGAAGAACGAGCTGGAAGGAGCGGGGGCCGTCACCATCCGCCGGGGAGCGATCTACGGCGAGCCGGTGGAGATGGCGAGAGCCGACATCGTCTTCGACCGCGGGCGGCTGCGGGCCACGGACATCTCCATCGTCGCGCCGGCAGGCGAGATCGCCGCGGAGGCGGAGTTCGACTTCGCCACGGAGCGCTTCGCCTACACGATCACGGCGAGCTCCATCGACCTGGCGCGGCTTCAGTTGGTGGCGGGGATGCGCGACCTCTTCGGGGGACGCGTGAGCGTCACCTCCACGGGCGCCGGCACGCTGCAGGACCCGGAGCTCGTCGTGGACGCCCGCCTCCTCGATGGCACCATCGAGGGGCTGGAGTTGCCGCCGGAGTCGCCGCCGCCGTCGCTCTACGTCGCCATCCGCGGCGGGAGGCTCATCATCCGCGGGTCCATCGGCGACATCGTGACGATCGAAGGCGACGGTGCGGTCGGCGAGAACCTGGCCGTGGACGGTGTTGTGCGGATCAACATCAACGACTTCGCCAGGCTGTTCGCGCTCTCGCCGCGTACGACGGGGATGCCCGCCGCCGGAAGCGCGGTGATCGACCTGCAGCTCGGGGGCCAGCTCACATCCCTCGACGCGCTGGTGGTCGAGGCCACCGTGCCGTTGCTCGACGTGCAGGTCTCCGGGCAGCAGTTCACTCCGCGCGAGCCGATCCGGATGTCGCTCCGGGAAGGGCGCGTCACGTTCGAGCAGTTCGCCCTTCTCCATTCCGACTCGTCATTCGAGGTGACCGGCTTCGCCGGCATCAGCGGGGACCGCCCGCTGAGCATCGACCTGCAGGGCAGCATCCAGGCGGCGCTGCTGCAGTTGTTCATGACCGGAGTTCGAGCCGACGGCCGGGTCAGGGTGGCCGCCACGGTGCGTGGCACGGTGGCCCGGCCCCTCATCACGGGGCAGGCCGAGCTCCAGGACGCGCAGGTGAAGCTCGACGGCTTCCCGCAGTTGATCGACGACATTCATGGGACGCTGGTGTTCCGCGGCGATCGGATCGACATCGATTCGGTGCGGGCCACGGTCGGCGGAGGGAGCGTGGTCGCCGGCGGGTACGTGACGCTGCAGGGCCTCGCCCCGCAGCGGGTGACGCTGGCGCTGAAGGGGACGAACGTCGCCCTTCGTTACTACGAGGGGCTGACCATCGCCGGGGACTTCGCCCTGCAGTTGACCGGCGACGTGGAGCAGGCCATCGTGCAGGGCGACATCAACGTCAGGCGCGCCCTGTACTCCCGCGACTTCGATCTCCAGCAGTCGATCCTGAACGTGATCCTGGCGCGACGCGGCATCACGCCGGTCGTTCCCGCGGCCTGGCAGGAGCGGGTCATTCTGCGCATCCGCGTCGACGCGCCGGCGGCGCTGGCGGTGCGCAACAACATCGCCAACGTCACCGGCAGCGCCGAGCTGGACGTCACCGGCACCCTGGCCAACCCGGTCATCCTCGGTACGATCCTCCTGGACGAGGGCGGCACGGTCACGTTCCAGAGCATCGATTACCGCGTCGTCCGCGGCACGATCAACTTCCTCAACCCCTTCCGCATCGATCCCTACTTCGACGTCACCCTGGAGGGGCGCGTCTCCGGGACCCTCTCCGAGTTCGAGGCCGGACCGATCGACCTCACGGTGAACATCACCGGCACGCTCGATCGCATCTCGCCGTCGATCACCAGCGACCCCCCCGCCAGCGACATCACCCTCTTCTCCCTCCTCGGCTTCGGAGACCTGACACGGCGAGACGGCGCCGTCGCTCCCGCCAGCGCCGCGGTCATCGGCCAGTCGATCCTGGCCCAGAGCCTCTTCTCCGCGCTCGGATCGCGCGTGCTGCCGTTCGCCGACTCCTTCACCTACGACCCCGGACTACTCAGCACCGGAAGCGGCGCCGGACCGCGGGTCACGTTCGAAAAGCGGGTCTCGAACGACCTTCGTCTGCTCGTGGTCTATCACCTCGACAGCCACAAGAGCCGCGAGGTGATCGAGTGGCAGGTCACCCGCGACTGGACGCTGCAGTTCACGCGCGACGAGGGCGAGAGCGAGTACCGCGCCGAGGGACGTTTCCGGCGGCGATACCTCGGCCACTGGACCTGGGGCCGGCGCGGCCGCGGCGAAGACGTCTTTCCCCTCGATTCGGCCGTCGACGCGGTCTCCGGCGAGTTCCAGATCGCTCCCCTTCCGCCCACCACACGCGTGACCGAGATCGAGCCGGGAGCGGTCGTGCAGCAGGTGAACGTCCGTGCCGACGGCGCCTTCGAGACCGGCGCGGTGCGGCAGTACATCGCCCTCGGTGCCGGCGACCCGGTGACCCTCCGTGCCCTGCAGTCGTCGATCCGCGCCCTCTACGCCACGGGGCATTTTCGCGACATCCGCATCCACGCCGAGACGGCCGAAGAGGGCGTGGTCCTCACCTTCGCTCTCTCGGTGCACTACCGCATCGGCGCGATCGACATGCAGGGCCTCGCCGGCGCGAACCGCCGCCGCGCCGAGCGCCGAACCGGCATCCGCATCGGAGAAGTCCTCTCTCTAAACAAAGTCGACGAGACGGCCCTCGCCATCCAGGACGAGCTGCGGCAGTTCGGGCATCTTCAGGCGACCGTCGACCCGGAGACGACGTTCATCCGTGAGCGGAACCGGGCCGATGTCACCTTCCACGTCGAGGCCGGCCCGGAGGCGCGGGTCGGCAGCGTGCAACTGCGCGGCCGGCTCGAGCCGTTCACCGAGGCCGAGCTGATCCGGCGGATGCGGGAACAGCCGGGGCGGCCTTTCCGCCTTCCCGACGCGCGCGCCGACGTCGAGCGCATCCGCAATTCCCTCTTCAGCCGCGATCACCGGCGCGCCACCGTGGAGCTCGCCGGCCATACCTACGATCCGGCCACGCAGCGCGTCGCCCTCGACTATCTGGTCGATGCCGGCCCGCTGGTGCGCGTCGAGGTCGAAGGGGTGCCGCGCCGCGCCGTCCGCCGGGAGCTCCCCTTCCGCCCCCGCGACGAGGAGTACAGCGAAGACGCCATCGAGCAGGCGGCGGATCGAATGGTCCGCGCCTACCAGGAGCGCGGCCACTTCCACGTCACCGTCGATACCGAGGGCCGCCTGGAGAACGGCGTCTGGCTGACCACCTTCCACGTCGATCCCGGACCACGCTACCGGCTGGGAGAGGTCACCTTCACCGGGAACTCCCGGCTCGAGGATCGGGAGCTGGAACGAGTCATCCAGACCTCACCGCGGGGCGGGTTCCGCCGGCTGATCGCCACGATCTTCCGCCGGCCGACGGGCGTGACGCGCGAGCATCTGGCGGAGGATCGCGACGCGCTCGAATCGCACTACCGCCTCCACGGCTTCTCGGAGGCCGCCGTCGGAACGCCCGCGGTGACGCCGCGCGCCGACGGCACGCTGGCCGTGACCTTCCCGATCACCGAAGGGCCGCAGACCGTGGTGGCCGGCGTGGAGGTGGAGGGGCTGGGGCGGTTCGAGCGGCGTGAGCTTCCCGCGCTGCAGCTCCGGGCAGGCGATCCCCTGAACCCGCAACTGCTCCGCGACGACATCGTGAGACTGCAGACCTTCTACGCCGACCGCGGTCACGCCGAGGTCCAGGTCACCTCGCGCGAGGAGATCAGCGAGGACCGCACCTCGGCCCGCGTCACCTACGCGATCAGCGAAGGGCCGCGCATCGAGATCAACGACATCGTCGTCCGCGGCAACACCTACACCGGCTCGGAGGTCATCCTCCGCACGGCGGACGTCGAGTCGGGAGATCCGTTCAGCTACACCTTGATTCTGGGGGCGCAGCGAAACCTCTACCGGCTGGGGACGTTCCAGCGCGTCGACGTCCAGCCCGAGACCGCCGGAACCGCCGTCGGCGAGCGAAACGTGGTGATCGCCGTGGAGGAGGGGCGCAACCTGACGATCAGCGGATCGGCGGGTGCGCGCTACGACACCGCCGGCAGGGGCGAGGGAACGGACGGCGGACGGTTCTCGCCGCGGATCGCCGCCGCGGCGGCACACCGCAATCTCTTCGGCACCGGCCGTTTCCTCGGCAGCGAGGTCGTCTGGAGCCGGTTCGAGCAGGAAGCATTCATCACCTATCGCGAGCCGTTCGTCGGCCGGTACAACGTCCCCATCCAGGTGAACTTCTTCCAGACCTATGACGAGACCGTCCGGGCACGCGTCGTTCGCCAGCGCGGCGCCTCCATCGAAGCCTCCAAGGTCGCCCGGGCCACCACGCGCTGGTCGGTCCTCTACCAGTACAAGATCTCCGAGTGTCTGCGCGGAGAGCTCTGCGAGCTGGCCGACGAGATCTTCGTGCCGGGGCTCGATCCGTCGTTGCTCGACATCCAGATCTCGAGCATCACACCGACATTCTTCTGGGACCGCCGCGACGACATCATCAATCCCCGGCGCGGGTTCTTCACCAGCGCGTCGATCGAGTATGCCTTCCCGCTCTTGTCCGCCGAGGCCAACTTCCTCAAGGAGTTCGTCCAGGGCGCCTGGTACCTGCCGGTGACGCAGCGCAGCGTCGTGGCGCTCTCCGCGCGCGTAGGCTTTGTCCAGCCGCTCGGAGCGAACGACCCGGCCACGCCGACCGACGAGTCACGGTTCATTCCGGTGGCGGAGCGGTTCACCGCGGGAGGCGACACCTCGCACCGCGCCTACCCGCGGGATCTGCTGGGAACGCTCTGCGAGGATCCAGCCGATCTCACCTGCGAGCCGACGCTCTTCGATCTCGATCCCGGCCCCGGCTACCGCCTCGCACCGCTGGGAGGACATAGCCTCTTCATCGTGAACGCCGAGTACCGTTTCCCGATCTTCGCCGCGGTGGGGGGGGCCGTGTTCTTCGACGCGGGGAACGTCTTCGGGGGCTCGTCGATCGACTTCGGGAACCTCCTCTACGGCGTCGGCGCCGGCATCCACTACCTCTCTCCCGTCGGGCCGCTGCGGTTCGACATCGGCTGGCCGATCCGTCGCCGGCCGTACGACCGGCAGTTCAACTACTCGATCACGCTGGGATATGCGTTCTGAGACCGGGCGCGGTCCATCGCAACCTCCAGCCGGAGAACATCTTTGTACTGACGGCCGGGGTCCTCCGCCGCCCCCACGTCACACGGAGAAGTTGCACCGGTCACACGCCTCGGGGATGGAACGTGCATCACTGCTTGAAGCGTTTCGAGGTAATCCGTGCGAGCGATACTCCTTCTGCTTCCTCTCCTCGCGGTGGTGCCAGCGGCGGGCGGAAACGGCGATCTGAAGCTCTGGCTGGAGAGTCACGGGCGGCCGCCGGTCGAATATCTGCTTTCCGCGTTCGACGATCATCGCCTCGTAATCGCCGGCGAGGGACACTGGATCCGGCACGACGCGGAGCTGATCGCGGCGGCTGTTCCACGACTCGCCGGCAAGGGCGTCGGCATTCTCGCGGCGGAGATGTTTCCGGCCGACGAGCAGGAACGGATCGATCGCCTGGTCGTCGCGGAGGAGTGGAACCAGGCCGACGCGGTCACGGTTCTCCGCGCGGCGGCCTGGCCGTACCGGCAGTATCTCGACATCCTCCGAGCTGCGTGGAAGACGAACCAGGGAGCGCCCGGTGCGATCCGGATCGTCGCGTTCGGGCCCCCGTCGGATTTTCGGGAGCGCGGAATCGACCCTGACGAGTTCATGGCGCAGCGGATCCTCGAGGAGATCGGGCCGCGTGATCGCGCGCTCGTGTACGCCGGCCTCCATCACGGCTTCACGCGTTACGAACAGCCGACGATCCTCGACAACGGCCGTGTCGACGGCTTCATGGTCCGGATGGGAGGCGTTCTCCGGCAGCGGCTCGACGACGACGTGTTCCTCGTCGTCCTCCACCGGCCGTTCTGGTGCGGGTCCCCGCCGCGATGGACCAGGCCCGGAGGCGCAATCCGTTCTCGAACGAGCGCGACTTCTCCGACGAAAGGATCGAGGCGCTCTGGGCAGCCGAGCAGGAGCGGATGAAGGGTTTCCTCGCGATGCGGCGTTGGACCGACTTGCCGGCAGCGCCGTGTTCGTCGACGCGGGGAACATCTTCGCGGGATCGTTGATCGAGTCCGATCCTGCGCTCATCAAAAGCCGGGCGCGGGTGCCGGCCCGGGCGCGGGACCTAGAACGAGGTCTCGACGCTGTCGGCGGCGGCCTCGGCGCGCTCCTGCTCCAGCCTGGTCAGACGGCTCTGCAACTCACCAATTTCGGAGTGCAGGCGGACCAGTTCGTCCTTGACGGCCTCGCGTGCGATCTCCTGCAGCTTCCCCATCAGGCGGTCCGCCTGCTCTTTCTGGAACTGCGTCAATTTGGCAAGTGACTCGCCAAACACGTCCTTGAGAAGCTGTTCGAAATCGTGGGGCATATGTCCTCAGGAAGCAGCAATTGAAGTGCCACGACCTAACGTGGGAGAATCGCTGCTCCAATCGATGCAGATCAACTCGTTTGCCGACTTCTGGCCGTTCTACGTCCGGCAACACGCCCACCCCCGCACCCGGATGCTCCATGCCATCGGGTCGGTCCTGGCGGTGGTCCTGATCGGCCTCGCCTTCGCCGTGAACCTCTGGTTCCTGCTGGCCGCCCCCGTCGTCGGATACGCCTTCGCCTGGTACGGCCACTTCTTCGTGGAGCATAACAAACCGGCCACGTTCGGCCATCCCTTCTACTCCCTGGCGGCCGATTACCGAATGCTCTACCTGATGATGGCGGGGCGGATGGAGGAGGAGGTGATCAGGCACGTCGCGGCGGCGCCGGCCGCCGTTCCCGGTCCTCCCCGCGCGGGTGAGGAGGATTCCTCCCCTCCCTCGCGGCTCGGCGTGAGGCGCTAGCCCTCTCAACCTTTCTCAACCCTTATGATGCGCGGGCGGAAGGAGCACCTCAGCGATGCCGCTTCTCGAAGGCAGGACCGGAGTCATCTTCGGTGTGGCGAACAAGCGATCGATCGCCTGGGCGATCGCGCAGGCGCTGGCGCGGGAAGGGATGCGCCTCGCCTTCGCCTATCAGGGTGAGCGGCTGAAGGAAGGGGTGGAGGGCCTCGCCGGAACGCTGCCCGGCTCGCTGACCCTCCCCTGCGACGTGACCCGCGACGCCGACATCGAGGGCGTGTTCCGCTCGGTCGAGGAGGAGTTCGGGAGGCTCGACGGCGTGGTGCACTCGGTGGCCTTCGCCCCGCGGGAGGACCTGGAGAACGACTTCGTGAACACCTCGCGGGAGGGGTTCAAGACGGCGCACGACATCTCCGCCTACTCGCTCGTGGCCATCACCCGGGCGGCGCTTCCGCTGATGGAGAAGGGAGGGGGCGGCTCGGTGGTGGCGCTCACGTACTACGGCGCCGAGAAAGCGGTGGAGGGATACAACCTGATGGGGGTGGCGAAGGCCTCGCTGGAGGCGTCGGTTCGCTACCTGGCCGCGAACCTCGGCCCGCGCAAGGTCCGGGTGAACGCCATCTCCGCCGGCCCGGTGAACACGCTGGCCGCCCGCGGCATCAAGGGATTCACCGGGATGCTCAAGCACCACGCCGAGCGGGCGCCGCTCCGCCGCAACGTGGAGCTCGAGGAGATCGGGAACGCCGGGCTGTTTCTGATCTCGAGCATGAGCTCCGGCATCACCGGCGAGGTGATGTTCGTCGACTGCGGCTATAACGTGATCGGGCTGTGAGCCGTTTGCCGTTGACCGTTAACCGTTAACGGTTGACGGAAACTCGATGTCCGTATTCACGCCCACCCGCCGCGGCTTGCGCGTACCGGGGAAGCCGCTGGGGCGGCCGCTCGACTCCTTGTTCGTGCCGTGTCCGGGGGCGCCGCCGTCCCAGAAGCCCTTCCTTTTGACCTGCTCGCGCGCGTTTTCAGCCATCTCGTCTCCCCTCGTCAGCGGCGCGAAGCATACCAGCCGCTGCCGCTGGGGGGGGGTGGCACCTGAATGGCAATCTCCACGCGGGCGCTCGCTGCGGTGATTCACTGCCCGTGCATCGTGTAGTCGATTCTCACCACGCCGCCGGCATCGACGCGTCCCTGCACGAAGACTCTCGCCGACTGGTGGAGGACGCCGGAGGTCTGCCCTTCCGCGGTGATCTCGAACCCGTCGCCGCCCGTGCGGCGCAGCGTGGCGTTCATCGCTCCCTGCTCATCCTCCTCCTGGATGGTGCGCCCCGGGCCGCCGGCCATCTGCAGGGCGGCCAGCTCGGCGCCGTTCTCGGCCAGCACCCCTGCCACGATGCGGGCCCGGAAGCGGCGGGCCTCGGAGAGCTCGCGGGAGGAGTCGACGAGCATCAGCTCCATCAGGGCGAAGTAGAGGATCGCCAGCGCCAGCGCCGCGATGAGCACGAAGCCGCGCTCAGTCGTGCGCGCGCGGCTGGAAGATCTGATCGATCGCAAGTCTGCCTGCTCCATCGAATGCCCGCAGCCTCACGGCGTAGGGGCGGTTGGGGATCTCGTACGTCCCCACGTTGAACGCGGCCGGTACGCCGCGAGCCATCCAGTCCGAGACCACCCCGCCGACGCTGTAGGCCCGGCGCCGCACCTCGCCGGGCGTGGAGAAGTCCCAGACCACCGTCTGCGTGAAGCCCGTGCTCTGAACCGAATAAACGATGAGCGTCTTGTCGGTCTGCGTGTAGGTGGCATAGGAGGGAGGGTACGGGTCGGCTCCGAAGGCATCGATGACGTCCTTGCGGAGACGCGACAACACGGCCGTCACCTGCGGATGCTTCATGTAGTTGAGCGGATAGCGGCGGTCGTATCCGCGCATCTCGGCCGTCAGCGTCACCAGCATGAAGATGAACATTCCGAAGATGCCGATCGCGAAGACGGTCTCCAGGAGGGTGAAGCCCCGCTGCCCGTTCACCAAAGGTTCGTCCCTCCGGTGTCGGTGCGGAGGAGGGTGAGGGCCGCGGCCCGGTCGGCGCGCCAGCGGATGGTCATGGTCACGCGCTTGACTCCGGGCCGGAGCAGCGTGACGTCGATCGTCGTCTGAAACGGATGCAGAGGCTGGATCAGCACCGTCTCGGTCTTGAAGATGTCGGTCAGGTCGTCCAGGGCGTCGTACCTGACGCGGCGGACGACCTCCGCCTCGTTCGAAAGCACCTGGTAGGCGAGGATCAGCTCCGACGCCTGCTGCGAGCGGCTCGTCCGCTCCACGAACACGGCCAGCGTGGTGGTGATGACGAGGGTGAGCACGAGCAGCGCGAAGAGGAGCTCGACGAGGGAAAATCCACGCTGGCCTGTCATCGGATCCCGCCGATTGTAGCGATGTTAGACTCCCGCGCCTGTGATGAAGCTCCGCTTTGCTCCCTCACCGACCGGTTTCCTCCACGTCGGCGGCGCCCGCACGGCCATTTTCAACCTCCTCCACGCGCGGCGGCACGGCGGGACCATGCTCCTGCGCATCGAGGACACCGACGTGGAGCGCTCGAAGCAGCATCACGCCGAGCAGATCATCAGCGCCCTCCAGTGGCTGGGGGTGGAGTGGGACGAGGGGCCCGTGTACCAGAGCGACCGCCTGGACCGCTATCGCGCCCGGGCCGAGGAGCTGGTGGGCAGCGGAAAGGCCTATCGCTGTTACTGCACGGCGGAGGCGCTCGACGCGGAGCGCAGCGCGGCCGAGACGGCCGGGAAGGCCTATCGCTACTCGGGCCGCTGCCGCGCCGTGGCCGAGTCGGGCGGCCCCGTCTCCAACGCGCCGTACGTGATCCGCTGCAAGGTCGAGACGGGCCCGATCGAGTTCCGCGATCTCATCCGCGGCGACGTTCACTTCGAGGGCGAGCTGATCGACGACTTCGTTCTCCTCCGTTCCGACGGCTACCCGACCTATCACCTCTCCGTCGTGGTCGACGACATCGACATGGGCGTCACCCTCGTCGCCCGCGGCGACGATCACCTCTCGAACACGCCGAAGCACGTCGTCCTCTTCCGGGCCTTCGGCCGCGACGCGCCTCTCTTCGCCCACCTGCCGTTGATCCTCGGCAGCGACAGGAAACGCCTCAGCAAGCGCACCGGCGCCACGTCGGTCGAGGAGTATCGCGACGCCGGCATCGTTCCGGAGGCCCTCTTCAACTTCCTGATGCTCCTCGGCTGGTCGCCCGGCGGAGACCGGGAGATCATCTCCCGCCGGGAGGCGGAGGCGATCTTCGATTTCGCCGGCGTGAACAAGGCACCGGCGGTGTTCGATCCGGAAAAGCTCCTCTGGATGAACCACCAGTACCTGATGCACATGCCGGTCGAGGACCTCGACTCTCACCTCCGCCCCTTCCTCCCTCCCGGCGCCCCGCCGCTGGAGGAGATCCGCACCGCGCTCGAGCTGAACCGGCCGCGGGCGCGGACCCTGCGGGACCTCGCCGCGCTCCTGCAGCCGTATCTCGCCGCGGACGACTCGGTGACCTACGACCCGGAGGCGGTGGCGAAGCACCTCGAGGGAGACGAGATCGCCGAGCGCATGAAGGAGTTGCTTGGAGCGCTGGCCGCGGTCGATCCGTTCGACGTCGCTTCCAGTGAACGGGCCCTGCGATCGCTGGCCGAGGGGCGCGGCGTCGCCGCCGGCAAGTACATTCACCCCCTGCGCGTGGCGCTGACCGGGAAAACCGCGTCCCCCCCGATCTTCGACGTGGCGGTGACCCTCGGCAAGGAGCGCACGCTCCGGAGGCTGGAGACGCTGATCGAACGGTTGCCGAAGTCGTCGCTTCCGCCTTAGAGCAATATCGTGAAGCGCCGGCCTTGGGATTCACCGATTGCCTCGTTCTGGAAATCGCGCGAAAGGCTGGTCACATACCTCTCGGAACTTTCGGCAGGCGGCTTGGCAAGGTCGACGGCGCAGAGCGCTTGTAGAGCGCGAAACCTCATCCGCCGCTCCGCGGCACCTTCTCCCGCTCGGGCGGGGAGAAGGCACTCCTGCCCTCAGGTTCGCCTACAACTGCGTGCGCGCCGCTTCGGCGGCGTTACGGATCTCGGGCTGCCTCGGATCGATCGAGAGGGAGCGGTTCCAGTAGTCGAGCGCGCGGGCGAAGTCCTTCCGCTTCGCGTAATAGAGCCCGAGGTTGTTCAGCGCGAGCGTCGACGTGGGGCGCAGGCTGAGGGCGCGCTCCAGCTCCGGTAACCCTTCGGTGTAGCGGTCCGCCTGGGCCAGCGCCGAGCCGAGATCCGCGGCGATCAGATACGAATCGGGCAGGAGCTGGCGCCCCCTGGAGAGGAGTCCGACGGCGCGCGCGGTCATGTTGTTCTCGCGGTAGAGCGCCGCGAAATCGACGAACCACTGATCGGCGTCCGGCAGTCCCTTCTGCACGGCCTGGAGGAAGACCTTCTCCGCCGCCGTGTACTGCTGGCGCTCGAACAGGGTCATGGCCATGTTCAGATAGGCGGTGGGGCGGTCGGAGTGGATGTCGATCGCCGCCTGAAAGGCGTCGATGGCTTCACGCGTCTTTCCCTCACTCCGCAGCTCGATTCCGCGGTTGTTGTGATAGGCGTAGGCGCCCCAGCGCTCCGGCGGCAGCGGCGCGGATGCCGTCCGGGGCCCGTCGATGGCCGGGGTCGTGCCGCGGGCCGGATCGAGCACGTGTCCGATCGCCTGCAGGCTCTGCCGGTAGCGCCGGGGATCGGCGCGGGCGCCGGTGGGAAGGAGACGCTCGCCGAAGAACTCGTTGTAGCTCGCCACCCGCACCGACTCCACCGGTTGAATGCCGCTGAACATGCCCGGCGGGAGCTGGCCCGGCATCTCCATCGAGGGGGGGAGGCCGAGAATGGCGAGGATGGCCGGAACCACATCGTAGATGGAGACGCTTCGAGCGGCCCGCGACGGCGTCACATGCTTGCCATAGGCGATGAACAATCCCGGGTTGCGGTGGTCCGCGAGCGCCGCCCGTCCCACCGCGGGGACACCAGGGCGGTCTCGTCCCCACCGGAAGCCGTGCGCCGACATGACCAGGACGGTGGTGTCGTCGCCCAGGACCTGCATCCACTCGCCGATGAGCCGGTCGATCTCCGAGTAGTAGTTCGCCACCAGGGGCCAGTACTTTCGGTAGTCCTCGCTCCTGATTCCCTGGCGTTGCGGGGGGTGGTAGGGAGCGCCGAGATGGTTGACCACGTCGGTCCCCTCGTAATGGATCATGGTCAGGAGCGGATTTTCCCGGCGGTAGAGGTCGATGGCCACGCGATGATCGGTCCAGGTCTTGGCCAGCACCTCGCGCATGATGTTGACCGGATCGGCGGCATTCTCCGAGGAGACGGCCGTCTGATACTCGGCGGCGGTGATGTTGAGGAAGCGGCGGACATTCTCGTAGCCGATGGTCTCGACGGGGACGTGCGCGGCGGCGACGCGGGGCTGGTGCTGCGGCGGATGGACCGCCGTGCCGAGGGGGTCGATCGGCGCGTCGTAGACGACGGCGGCGCCGGGAGAGGGCGGCCAGGCCGTCCACCAGTTGATCACCGCCGCGTTCCGGCCGAAGGCTTGCGCCACATCCCAGACGGCGGGCGAGCGGCGGGCGAAGGCGTCGATCGGCGCGCCGTTCGAGAAGAAGTCGATCACTCCGTGGCGGTCGGGCGGCACTCCGGTCGCGACCGTGGTCCAGAGCAGCGGGGCGACGGTGGGCTGGATGGTCTGGAGCGAGGCCGAGACGCCGCCGCGGGAGAGGGCGCGGAGGTTCGGAACCCGGCCGTCGATGACCAGCTCGTTGATCAGGTCCCAGTCCGCGCCGTCGAGGGCGATCACGGCCACGCGGCCGGCCGCGCCGCGGGCCACCCGCCGCAACTCGGCGCGCTTGTAGCGCAGCAGCGCCTCGCGATCCGGCTCCACCCGGGTGATGTGGAAGGCGGTGACGCGCAGGCCGCTTTGCGCCAGGTGCGCCGCCACGACCCGGCGGAGCGGCTCCCGCCGGGCGTTGAACTGCGAGGTCGGCGAGAGGAGGTCCTCGATCGGGACCTGGCGGGCCACCGCTCCCACCGCCTCCGCGACGCGGGCGCGAATCCACGCGCTCCACCCCTCCTCCACCAGCCGCCGGGCATCGGCCAGCCGCTGGCTGTCGACGCTGAACCGCAGCCGGTAGGTGAGCGTCACGGGGATGCCCTCCGCCGACGCGATGCGGACGATGCCGTCGCGCTGCGCCGCCCCATCCCGCTGTTCGAACTCCAGACGGTAAAAGCGGTGCGGCGGCAGAAAGGTGACGTTCTGCCGGACCATCCGCACTTCCCCGGTCCGCTTGTCGACGCCGAGAATCAGCCGTCGCGGCGAGGGGAGAAAGAGGCTCGCCAGCACGTACATCACCCCCCCCATGCCGGCGAGGATGACGAGCGCTTGGAACAGCCTGGAGCGGATCACAGCGGGCGGTATTGCAGGCCTCGGGCCTGACGGACTGTCATTCCGAGCGGAGCGAGGAATCTGGGCGGGTGGCCGGCACGCTGCGTGACCCCTCCCACCAGGATCCCTCGTCACGCTCGGGATGACAGGGCTTACTTCTTCCTTTTGACGAGTTGCTTGACCTCGTCGTTTCCGATCGGGCTCTGCGCGGCGATGATGACCGCGGCGGTCCCCTCCCGGAAGGGGGGGATGGTGCAGCGGACGGTGGCCGTCCCGTCCGCGGCGGTCTTGCCGCGGTAGATGACTCGGGGCGGCTCGACCGTGGAGATGACCCGCACTTCGATCGAGGCCGCGGCGATCGGATTCTGCGAGAGGCTCTTCCTGGTGGCCACGCGGAGCTCCACGGAGTTGCCGGCAAAGAACTCGGCCTGGGTCAGGAGCGAGAGCTCGAGGTGCTCGCTCTCCGCCTCCGAGGCGAGGTAGTCGATGATCACCTGATCGAGCGTCTTCTCGTCGGGCAGCGTCACCGGAGCGGCCGGCGGAGCGAGGGGGTCAGGACTCGGCGCGATGAGCGTCGGCGCGCCGGGGCGCGGGCCCGACTTGGTCTGATCCGCCGGAACGTCGAACCGGCCGCGTTTGATGGCGGCGATCATGGTCCGGTGCTGCTGCTCCATCAGCCCGCCGACCCACTTCTCGTCGATTCCGTCCTTCACCTGCTCGGCGTAGGAGGTCTTCTTCGACGCCAGGATCTCCCCACCCACATACACCAGCGACTCGATGTAGGGGTTCTGCAGCCCCTTGTCCTCCGTCTGGATGTGGTAGACCTTGTCGTTGTGCCTGATGTCGGTGTTGAACCCCGTGATCACGGGCAACCTCTCCGCGGACAGTGACTTAAGCGGGGAAGTGTATCAGTTCTGATCCATCCAGGCACGAAGGTAGGCGATCTGCTCGCGAATCCGGGCGTGATCCTCCGCGTGCGGCGCGAGCTCGAGGTAACGCTCGAAAAAGTCGATTGCCTGCGTATAGGCGTGCATCTGCATGGCGATGACGGCGCGGTCGCGTACCTCGTAGAAGTCGCGGTCGTCGAGAATGAGCAGCCGGTCCGCCGAGGCGGCGGCGCGGGTCAGATCGTGCTGCGCCAGGTAGGCGGCCTTCAGGTGGGCCAGCTCGCGGGCCAGGACCTCGCGACGCGAGAAGGAGCGGAGGTGGTGCTCGCGCAGACGCACTCCGCCGCCGTACATCTCGTCGAGGATCCGCTGCAGCTCGAGGGTCGAGAGCACCCGCCCGTCGTCGAACGGATCGACCACGATCTGACCGAACTCGCCGCTGAATTTCACCAGGAACCGTCCCGGGAGCGAAATGCCGGCGGCCTCGACGCCGGCGCGCCGCGAGATCTCGATGTAGAGGATGGAGAGCGTGATGGGCAGGCCGGCGTGGCGGTCGAGGGCCTCGTTCAGCAATGCGCTGCGCGGATCGTAGTAGTCGTCATCCTCGCCGTGGAACCCTTCCTCCTCGAAGAGCACGCGGTTCATGACCTCCACCAGCCGCTCGATGTCACGGGAGCCCTCCAGGCGGGCGCGCACGTCGCGGCTCCACCCTCCCACCTGCCGGAGGTAGCGATCGATGTCCAGCCCCGGCTGCTCTTCCAGGGCGATGACCAGCGAGGCCTCCACCAGATCGAGGTGGGTCTCGGGACGCAGCGCGATCTCGCGGAAGCGCTGTCGTGCCACTGCAGGGTGCATCAGAACCCGACCCGGCTGCATACCCTCATCCCTCCTGCGATGCAACGCCGAGCGACGAGACCTTCCGCCGGAAGTCCTCGCCGATCGGGACCTTCGCCTGCTTCTCCCAGTCGAACATGACGACCACGACCTTTCCCGTGGCCGCAATCCGCCGGCCATCGGTCTTGCGGATCTCGTAGAGGAAGTCGAGCGAGCTCGTGCGCATCTGTCCAATGCGAACGCAGATCTCGATCGGCTCCATCCCGACCTGGTGACGGAAGTCACACTCTGCGCGGGCAACGATGAAGCCGACGTCGCGGGGGCCCTTCCCCCCGGTCAGCTCCTGCCACAACAGGATGCGGGCCGTCTCGAAGTAGGTGAGGTAGACGGAGTTGTTGACGTGCCCGAACGCGTCAACGTCACGGAACACGACGTGGTGCGGGACGACGTACCACCCATCCCTCCAGCCACTGACCGCGTGCGCCGGCTCCCGCATCCCGATGCTTCATTGTACCGCCGTCGACGGCGAGACCGCCGCCCGCCCGCTCCGCAGGCTCGCCTGAAGGTAGCGTCCCGGCAGGGGATGGTCGAGGTACGGCCCGATGGCCGACGAGGCCGCGACGAGCTTCTTCAGATCGACGCCCGACTCGATGGCCATGCCGTCGAGCAGGTACACCAGGTCTTCCGTGGCCATGTTTCCGGAGGCGCCGGGCGCGTAGGGACATCCACCGAGCCCTCCGGCGGAAGCATCGAAGGTGGCGATCCCCATCTCGAGCGCGGCCAGCGTGTTCGCCAGCGCCGTCCCACGGGTGTCGTGGAAGTGCATGGCCAGCTTCGACGAAGGGATGACCTGCAGCAGAACCCCGATCACGCCCTGCACCTGCATCGGCGTTCCCACACCGATGGTGTCGCCGACCGAGACCTCGTAGCAACCGAGGTCCAGCAGGCGCGCCGATACCTCCAGGACCTTCTCCGGCGCGACCTCCCCCTCGTAGGGGCATCCCAGCGCGGTCGAGACGTAGCCGCGAACGCGCATCCCTTCGCTCGAGGCCCGGGCAGCCACGGGAGCGTAGTTCTCGAACGACTCGTTGATCGACATGTTGATGTTGCGCTGGTTGAACGTCTCCGACGCCGCGGTGAAGATGGCGATCGAGGTCACTCCCGACTCGATGGCCCGCTCCAGCCCCCTCATGTTCGGGACGAGCACCGGATACTCGACTCCCGGATCCTTCGGGATGTTCCGGTACACCTCGGCGGTGCCGGCCATCTGCGGCACCCACTTCGGATGGACGAAGGCGCCCGCCTCGATCACGCGCAGGCCCGCGTCGCCGAGAGCGGTGATGAAGGCGATCTTCGCCTCCGTCGGAATCGTGACCTTCTCGTTCTGCAGCCCGTCGCGGGGCCCGACTTCGACGATCTTGACGCTGTCAACGGCAATCTTCATGCATCCTTCATCGTCACGAGCTCGAGTCCGGGCTGGACCAACTCTCCCTCCCGGCAGTTGATCGAGGCGACCGTGCCGGCGTGGGTGGCAATGATCGCATGCTCCATCTTCATGGCCTCCAGCACCAGCAGCGGCGCTCCCTTCACGACAACATCGCCGGGGCGCACCAGAATTTTCAGGATCAGCCCCGGCATCGGGGCGGCCATGGAGTGGTCGCGATGGCGGGCCCTGATCCGGGCCCCCTTCTCCGCCACCTCGGCGGTATAGGCGTCGCCGTCGAACAAGAAGCTGATCGTCGTCCCATCGAGGGCGAACGGCACCACGAACGTCCGGCCGCCCGCCCGGATCTCCGCCTCGTGGGGTCGCACCTCCACGACCTCGATCTCCTGCCCGCCGCTCCGGAACCGGGTGCCGTCCCGCTCCACGCGGAGCTCGATCTGCCGTCCCACGATGGTGACGACCTTTTCGCTCATCGCCCCGTGACCGCGCGGCCGTGGCGGCTGCCGGGCGTGTCGGGCGGCACCCCTTTCGCGCAGAGAGGACACGACGCCTCGTCCCACGTCTTCAGCGCGATGGTCAGGAGCGACTCGTACGGCTTGCCGAAGGGATTCTCCCGGCCGCTGCGGTTCAGGATCGACGCGAAGCCGAATACCAGTCCGCCATGGGCGGCCACCACGTCCGCCGCTTCGCGGGTGGACCTGCCGGTCGTGACCACGTCCTCCACCATCACCACCCTCTCCCCCTCGGAGATCTTGAACCCGCGGCGGAGCGTCATCCGGCCGTCGTTCCGTTCCGTGAACACCATCGGAACGTCGAGCGCCTCCGCCACCGTGTAGCCGATGATCATGCCGCCGAGCGCGGGGGAGACGATCTTCTGCGGTTTCATGGGGCGGACGAGCTTCGCCAGCGATTCCCCGATGGGCTTTGCGTTCCGCGGGTGCTGGAGGAGGAGCGCGCACTGCACGTAGGTGGGGCTGTGCAGGCCCGACGAGAGGCGGTAATGCCCCTGCAGGAGGGCTCCGGTCTTGCTGAGGAGCGCCAGTACGTCGAGCGGCATGGCGTGGCGAGAATAGAATGACGCCGGGGACAAGGCAAATGGGGAGACTGACCGACCAGATCCGGGCCGAACTGACCGAGTCGATGAAGGCGCGGAACGCCGGGAAGACCTCCACGCTTCGCCTGCTCCAGGCGGCGCTGAAAAACGAGCAGATCAGCACCGGCCGGGAGCTCTCCGACGAGGAAGCGATGTCGGTGATCCGCAAGTCCGTGAAGCAGCGCCACGACTCGATCGAGCAATACACGAAGGCGAACCGCCCGGAGCTTGCCGCGAAGGAGCAGGCCGAGCTCGAGCTGTTGAAGAGCTACCTGCCGCC
>DATLEX010000102.1:0-36101 GCA_035525045.1 Thermoanaerobaculia bacterium
CCCCTCGAACTTCGAGTAGGTCGCCTTCGAAGTCTCGATGGCCTCGATGGCGCCGTCGACGAGGTCGGGAATGGTGGGGAGGTCGCAGATCCCCTGGCCGAGGTTGATGCCGTCGACGCGCTCGCACTCGCGCGACATGCGTCGGATGTCGGACTGCACGAGGCCGCTGAGCCGGGAGCTGATCTGCACCATGCCGGAGGATCATAGCGTGATCTCGATCAGGGACGACGCTGTACTGAGAGGGAGACAGGCGCGCCTGGCGGGCAGCCGCTGACGGGTTGCTTCCCGCCGTCGTTTCAACGACTTGCGCTGGTCCCCGGCCAGCGGGCCCGGCGGCACCACGCCTGCACTCCACTCCTCCCGAGAACTTCGGCAACACGAAAGGAACTCGACCGTGAAGAGGTCCACTCTGCTCCTGATCGCGCTCCTCCCCCTTCTGGCCACGTCCGTTGCGGCCCAGGTCAACGACACCTACGTGATCCCCGCCGCCGGCAACACTCCCGGGGCCTTCCTCACCCGTTGGATGACGCAGTTCAGCGTCTTCAATCCGCAGGCGCATGCGCTGACGATCACCGTGGTCTACCTCCCCACCGGCGGGGGGCGCGGCATCGAGGCGGCGTTCACGGTCCCGGCCAACTCGGTGGCCTTCTCCGACAACATTCTCGACGACCTGTTCGACGTCGCCGGCTCCGGCGCGCTGCTGGTGGCCACGTTCCAGGACGAGAATCCGGGCGTGCCGGACAACGTGATCTCCCGCGCGTTCCTCGTCACGACCAACACCTACAACAACAGCCCCAAGGGAACGTTCGGGCAGACCATCGCGGGGATCTGGACCGGGCTGCAGGACTACCAGACCGACGGCATCAGCGCCATCGCCCACGGAGTGCGGCACATCTCGCGCCTCGGCTGGCGGACGAACATCGGCGCGGTCAACCTCGGGCGGACCAGCGTGACCATGCGCGTGACGGTGTTCGACGCCGACGGCCGGACCCGCCTCGACCGGGCGCCGTTCCTCCTCCCGCCGTTTGCGCACCTGCAGGACGTGCTTCCCATCGAGATCGATCGCGGAACCATCGAGTTCTTCGTCGACGATCCGTCGCAGACGGCGGTGGTCTTTCCCTACGCGGCCACGGTCGACCAGCTCTCCGGCGACCCGACGTACCACTCGCCGGTGCTCCTGGCGACGCCGGCGGCGATCTACTCGAAGATGGGGATGCCCGCCGACCCGACGTCGGTCGGAAAGAGGATCGACTCTGCCATCGCCGCCGAGGTCCGCGCCAACGCCGAGCGCCGCCCGCGCGCACAACTGGTGCCGGAAGGCGACGGCTACCGGATCACGCAGTAGGATGGCCGGGTGCGCGAGCTCGTGGTCGCAGCGGCGATCGTCCTGGTGATCCTGGTCATCACCCTGACCGTCGTCGCGATCGCCTACGAGGAGGAGCGGCGTGAGACGCTCTTCGAGGTCGAGCCGGTGCTCATCGACCGGGAGCCGGCCGATGTCGTGTCGCGGATCATCGTCCCCTTCAACGCGCCGTGACCAGCGGGCGGTCTCCCGTCACTCGTACAATGCACGGCCATGGGCGCCGCCGTCGTCGAGACGAACCTCCCCTTCCCGCTGGCCCGCCGCGGCAAAGTGCGCGACGTCTACGACCTCGGTGAGCATTTCCTCTTCGTCTCCACCGACCGCATCTCCGCATTCGACGTCGTGCTCTCCCCCGGAATCCCCGACAAGGGCGCCATCCTGACCCAGATCTCGAACTTCTGGTTCCGCCGTTTCGGACACGTCGAGAACCACGTCGTCGAGTCGGAGCTCGACCGCTTTCCGTCCGCAGTCCGGGCCCACGACGAGCTGCGCGGGCGGAGCGTGATGGTCAGGAAATGCAGCGTCATCCCCATCGAGTGCGTGGCGCGCGGCTACCTGGCCGGCTCCGGCCTCAAGGACTACCGGGAGAGCGGCAGCGTCTGCGGCATCGAGCTGGAGAGCGGGCTGACCGCCGCCAGCAGACTGTCGCATCCGATCTTCACCCCGGCGACGAAGGAAGAATCGGGACACGATCAGAACATCTCTTTCGAGAAGATGGCGGAGGTCATCGGCGCCGATCTGGCCGCGCATCTCCGCAATCTGACGCTCACCCTCTACTCCGAGGCGGCGGCCTACGCCCTCTCCCGCGGCATCATCATCGCCGACACGAAGTTCGAGTTCGGGCTGTATCAGGGTCGCGTTTTCTGGATCGACGAGGCGCTCACGCCCGACTCCTCCCGCTTCTGGCCTGCCGATCAGTACGTGGTGGGGCAAAACCCGCCGTCGTACGACAAGCAGTTCGTCCGCGACTGGCTGGAGTCGACCGGATGGGACAAGACGCCTCCGGCGCCGGAACTTCCGCCTGAAGTGATCGCCAGGACGAGGGAAAAGTATCTCGAGGCCTATCGGCAACTCACAGGGAGCGAGCTGCAGTCGTAGATTGTCGAGCCCCCTGGACGCTTCCTTGAACCTTACCGAGGAGGGAAGCAGGATAACAGAATTTGAGCTTGTCGTCTCCTGTTGCCCCGAGGATGCGACGAAGGACGATCGTGGTCGTGCTGGGGGTGCTGGTACTCACCACAGTTGGTGGGTACGTGGCGTGGCGGATGGCCCGCCGCGCCGTGCAGGTGACCGTCCAGGACATCATCAAGCCGGAGGAGCGGACGATGGACATCGGCGCCCTCGTCACGCAGGTCCGGGAGCTGAGCCGGCTGGAGACCGCGTCGATGCGGGTGATGCACGTCAGCACGATCACGCAGTCCTACAAGCTGGTGCCCAACGTCGTGGCCGGCGATCAGATGACCTTTCTGGCTGCCGGGGACGTGATCGCGGGCGTGGACCTCTCGGCCATCCAGCAGAACGACATCTGGCGAGAGCCTGACGGGACGATCGTCATGCGCCTGCCGCCGTCGGAGATCTTCATCACGCGAGTGGACAACCGGGAGTCGCGGGTGATCAACCGGAAGACGGGGCTGCTCCGCCGGTCCGACATCAACCTGGAGAGCCGCATCCGGCAGCACGCCGAGCAGGCCATTCGGAACGAGTCGGTGAGGAAGGGCATCCTGCTGATGGCCTCGCAGAACGCGGAGCGGAAGCTCGCGGACTTCATGCACACGGTCGGGTTTCAGAAGGTGCGATTCGAGCGCAGCGCCTTCGCCAGGCCCGCCGCGTAGCGGAGCGCGGCGCTCTTGCTGAGCGTCTCTTCCCACTCCCGCGCCGGATCGGAGTCGTAGACGATCCCGGCACCGGCCTGCACATAGGCCTTCCCGTTGGCGAGCACGATGGTGCGGATGGCGATGCAGGAGTCGAGGTTTCCGGAGAAGCCGATGTAGGCCACCGCGCCGGCGTAGGGGCCGCGGCGGGTTTTCTCGAAGCGGTCGATCAGCTCCATGGCCCGGATCTTCGGCGCCCCGCTGACCGTGCCGGCCGGGAAGCAGGAGAGAAAGACGTCGACGGGCGACTGCTCGTCGCGGAGCGTCCCGGCGACGTCGCTGACCAGGTGCATCACATGGCTGTAGCGCTCCACGCGCAGAAACGAGGTCACCTCCACCGAGCCGCTGCGGCAGACCCGCCCCAGGTCGTTGCGGCCGAGGTCGACCAGCATGAGGTGCTCGGCATTCTCCTTCGGGTCTTCGCGGAGCGCCTGCTCGAGCTGCGCGTCCTCGGCCGGCGTGGCTCCCCGCGGCCGGGTCCCGGCGATGGGGCGCGCCTCCGCCCGGCGCGCGCTCACCCGGACCAGCATCTCCGGCGAGGCGCCCACCAGCGTGCACTCCGATGTCCGGAGGAGAAACATGTACGGCGAGGGATTGACCGAGCGGAGGGCCCGGTAAAGGGTCAGCGCCTCCGACTCCGGGAAGCCGGCTTCCCATCGCTGGGAGACGACGACCTGGAAGATCTCCCCCGCGACGATCTCCTCCTTCGCCTCGCGAACCATGCGCTCGAATTCCGGCCGCTCATAGTTCGACGTGAAGTCCGCCGCGGCGGGCGGGGCGCTGAAGTCGAGAAACTCCACCCGTGCCTTCCGCAACAGCTCCACGGCCCCGTCCAGCCGCCGCTCCGCCGCCTCGGCCGAGGCATCGGGGTCCGCGGTGAAGACGTTGGCGATGACGAAGAGCCGCTGCCGGACGTGATCGAAGACCACCACGTTGTCGAAGAAGAGGAGCTTGGCGTCGGGGACGTTCAGCTCGTCCGGCCGGGTGTCGGGAATCCGTTCCGTCCAGCCGGCGACCCCGTACCCGAAGAAGCCGACCGCGCCGCCGAAGAAGGGGGGAAGATTCTCCTCGCCATGGACGCGGAGCGGAACGAGCTCGCGGTTGAGCGTGCCGATCGGATCGGCCATCCCGCGGTCGAAGCGGAGGTTCCGGCGCGGCTCGAAGCCGGCGAAGGAGTAGCGGCCGAGGTTCTCGCCGCGCTCCACGCTCTCGAAGAGGAACGCTTCGGTGTCGGGAGGGGAGAGGGCGGCGAAGGCAGCCACGGGGGTGATGGCGTCGGCGCTGAGCTCGCGCACGAACGGAATCACGTCGTAGTGGCGGCGCAGCTCCTCGAATCGCTCACGATCCATCGAACACCTTCATGAACAGCTCATTCTGGCGCACCGCCTGCGCGTGCAGCAGCTCGATTCCGTCGATCCACTCCACGCCGGCCGGCCGCTCGCGACGCCCCCCCCCATAGGCCGCCTCGATGCAGGTCATGCCCGGCCGCAGCGGAACGGCGATCGCCGCCGCGGCAGTGGCGGTATTGACGACGATCTCGCCGTCGAAGCGCGAGAGCGCCTCCAGCGGCTCGAAGCGGGCCCCGCCCCGCGCCGCAAGGACGCGCCCTCTCTCCTCGGTCCGGTTGTAGACGGTGACGTGCATGCCCGCACGGCCAAGAGCAACCATGGCCGCCCGCGCCGTTCCGCCCGCGCCGATCAGCGCCACGCTCTTCCGATCGCGGCCGCAGACCCGCGCCACGACCTGCGAGAACGCATCGACGTCGGTGTTGTCGGCGAGGATCGCGCCGCCGGCGTTGACCAGCGTATTCACCGCGCCGGAGTCGCGCGCGTTCTCCCCCACCGCCGCGCCGACTCGCACGGCGAAGGCGTACGCCTCCTCCTTGAACGGCGCGGTGATGCTCAGGCCGCTCAGCGTGCCGGCGGTGAAGGGCGCGACGAGCTCGTCGAATGATTCCACGGAGGCGATGGTGTAGGCGGCCGGCACCCCTTTCGAGCGGAACAGCGGGTTGTGGATCGCGGGGGAGAGACTGTGGCTGGCGGGATTGCCGGCCACGGCGAACACCCGCTCGGCGCGCAGCGCGCGGCGAGCGGGTCCGTAGATGGCGAGGGCACGATCGAGAGGAATCTGCCCCGGAGCGGCGCCGCGGTCCGCGGCCGGGCTGACGAAGGCCAGCTCCGAGCCGAGGAAGGGAGCGAGGATGCGCGAGAAGAGGCCGCGCTCCCCCATCCCGATCAGCGTGGTGCCGGGACGGAGATGCTCGAGGAGCCGGAGATTGTCGGCGAGCGACCGCGGCGTGACGGCGAGCTTGGTGTGCAGGCAGCGGCAAGCGCGCATCTTCTCGAGCAGCGGGCCGGCGTCGGGCATCCCCTCGAAGTCGTGGTGAGAGAGAACGATGCGGTCGCGAAACGGCTCGATCCAGCCGAGATCGCCGCCATACTCGACGTCGACCAGGTCGAGGCCCGCCTCGATGGCGCGCCGGACCTCGTCACGATTCTGCGCCGCGCCGCGCCGCGTCACGATCAGCGGCTTCTCCGTCGCGGCACGAAACGCGGCCGGCTCGTACGAGCGGAAGCGCTCCACGCGAACCTCCACTCCGTCGTGGTCCGCGGGCAGGCGGCGGATCGCCGCCACCGCCTCCTCCGGCGTCTCCTCCGCGATGGTGACGTAAAGCCTCACCCGCTCAGAATCTCCAGCCGCTCCCGCGCGCTGTTCGCGCGGCGCGCGTCGCCCACGCGCGCCCACATGTTCTGCAGATTGGCGGCGACGCGCTGCAGCGTCTCCCGGCCGCTCCAGGCCCGGAGGTGCTCGCTGGCCAGCCGCCCCCGCCCACCGGTCATCTGCGCCAGCATGTCCGAGATCTCCGGGACGGTCAGCGTGGTACCGCCGTGGAAGGGGTCGACGTAGACCTCGTTCAGCTCGAACTGCACCTTCACGATGTAGTGGCCGGGCAGACCGACGCCGGCGGTGGAGAGCCCGACCCTCGCCGCGACGTGCAGAAAGATGATGGAGAGCGAGATCGGAATCCCGACGCGGCGCTCGATGACCTCGTTCAGGTAGACGTTGCGCGGGTCATAGTAGTGATCGAGATCGCCGTGGTAGCCGTCCACGTCGAACATCTCGGCGTGAAGATGGCCGAGACGGAAGACGGCCGGCTCACCGGGAGCACCGCGGCGGCGGACGCGCGCGGCCAGGTCGTCGAGCCGCGCCACGCTCTCCTCGACGTCGAGCTGCGGGTAGTCCTCCAGCGCGATGAGCAGCGCCCCGCGGGCCAGGTTCTCGCTGGTGATCTCGCCCGCCGCGTACTCGAGCAACTGCCGCCGGGCAGCGGAGGGGTGCATGAAGACGGGGGAAGGCATGGTGATTTTGGATTTGGGATTTTGGATTTTGGATTTGGACGCAAATCCAAAATCCAAAATCTAAAATCCAAAATCATCCCTCAGTGTACCCTTTCAACGAGTGAAGTTTGAGCGGACGGAGGCGATCGTTCTGCACACGATCCCCGCGCGGGAGCGGGACAAGCTGGTGGTCTTCCTGACGCCCCATCATGGGAAGGTGAAGGGATTCGCGTACGGCGCCCGGGGGATCAAGAGCCGGTTCGGCGCGGCCCTGGAGCCGCTGGCCAAGGTGCGCGTCGGCTATGCCTGGCGGGAGGGAGAGGAGGCGGTGCGGATCGAGTCGGCGGAGCTGGTGCGCTCGCTCTTCCCCGCGCAGGAGAGACTGGTCAGCAGCGTGGCCGCGACGTACATCGCCGAGACGGTCGACACCTTTGCGCCGGCCGGCGACCCCGCCGAGCTGATCTACCGCCTGCTCGACCGCACCACGGAGGCGCTGCTCGCCGGCGCGGCGCCGAACGCAGTGGTCGCCTACGCCGAGTTGTGGATGCTGCGCCTGGCCGGCATCTTCCCCTCGACGAGTGAGTGCAGCGAGTGCGGCGGCCCGATCGGCCGTCCTCTTCGCTTCGACCCCCGCATTCCCGGCTTCGTCTGCGAGAGCTGCGCCGGACGGGAGGCCTTCGTGGTGGGGAACGACGTCGCGGATGTGCTGGAGGCGATGAGCAGAGTCTCGGTGGCCGGCTTTGCCGGGCGCGGAATGAGCTCCGAGGCGCTCTTCGAGGTCCGCTCCCTCGCCGGGACGATTCGCCGCCACTTCCTCGGTTACGAGCTGAAGTCGTTCGAGGTTCTCGCCGCGGTGATCGTCACCCCCTGATCCATTCCGCGATCAGCGTCCCCAGCTCCTTCTCCTTCCCGCCGAAGCCGTGGTCGGCGTCCTTCATCACGGCGATCTCGACGTTCGGCCTCGGGCCGACCGCAGCAGCGAGCGCGCCAACGGCAGCCGGGACGTCGCCGAAACAGTACTCGTCGTTCTCGCCGTACACCATCAGCGCCGGTTTGCGGATGCCGCGCAGGTGGCGAAAGAGCGGGCGGCGCGAGAGCTTCGCCCGGCCCCAGGCCTCGAGGAAAGGGAACACGTTGTAGTCGCCGTCGGGATTGATCATGTCGTAGAGCGAGCGCCAGCTCATCGGCTGCGGGGAGATCGACGCCGGCACGAGCTCCTCGCTGCGGCGGCGCTCCCTCGCCCGCCGGAGGGCCGATCGGAAGCGCGCCGCTCCGAGCTGCTCGTACATCAGCCCCGTGTCGTCGCCGCCGGCCAGCAGGACGTAGCGACGGACGCGGTTCCGCGGCTTGTAATGATCGTAGACGGCGATCTTGTTCGCGCCGGTGGAGTGGCCGGCGAGGGTGACGTTGCGATACCCGAGCCGGCGGGCGAAGCGGACCGCCCCGTCGATGTCGTGGACGGAGTCGCGGATCAGCTCGTAGGCCATCCCGCCTGCCACGCCCTTCTTCCGGCCGCGAACCCGCAGGCGGCGCATCAGATGCGCCCCCCGGTTGTTGAACGGGAGCCAGGCGATGCGGCGGCCGACCATCTCCGCGGCCAGGAGGTTCGTGCGCCGCGAATCGAAGATCGATGCGCCGCCGGTCCCGTGCAGGAAGATCACGATCTGCTCCGTGCTGCGGCGCGGCTCGTAGAGAAGGCCGCTCAGCTCGGCCCCGTCGGCGGCGTCGAAGCGGACGAGCTGGCAGAGAGGAGGATCCGGCGGCATCGTCACCCCCGCACAATCTCCCCCTTCTGCGGGTCCCAGCGCCACAGGTTCTCCGGCGTCAGGTGCACCCCGCCCAGCCAGAGGTCGATCCCGTTCGTCTCGATGTCGTCGGCGCCGGCGAGGGTGGCCTCTCCCTGCTCGGTGATGCCGAGAGCGGCATTGGTGTTCGGCCCGCCGTCGAGGACGGTGGCCAGCGGCACGCGGCGGGAGGCGAGCGCGCGAAGGTGACGCATGATCTCCGAGTCGCCAAGCCCGAAGCGCGGCTGGGCCCGGGAGAAGCGGTTGAAGAGCGCCTCGAAGTCGAGAGCGCCCTCGGCGATGAACTCGAGGAGCCGCTGCTCGACGATGCCGAGGCCGTTCCGCGCCGACGGAAAGCGCGCCGCGTGCAGCGACAGCCCTTCGCTCAGGAACGGGAACTCCCGCGGATTGCTCGCGATCACCTTGTTCAAAGCCAGCGGATCGTCGGAGGCGTAGGCCCCCCACGCCTCGCGCGCCAGCGAGACCATGTCCGCGGTGAGCGCGCCGCGGCGCCGGTATACCTGCCACATCTCTTCCGGCTTCAGCTCGCCGATCGGGTGGTCGTGCCAGACCAGATACGTCTTGGCGATCGGAACGCGCCGGATGATGTAGAGCAGGTGTACCAGGCAGAAAAGATCGTGCTCGAACCAGAGGGTGACCTCGTCGTGCGCATCCAGCGAGGCCAGCATCTGCTCCTGCTCGAAGAGGGCGTTGCTCGTCCGGAGGATGTCGTGCCCATGCCCCACGGCGAGAAACCGCGCCCGCATCGAGATCCAGCTCTCGCCCTCCCGAACCGGCCCGCCGACCAGCGCCTCGCGAAAGGCCACGTGCTCACCGGCGAACCCCGCCTTCCGGGCCATCGTCGCGGTGATGTCGCCGTTGTGGATGTGAATCATGGCCGCCAGCGTAACCCCACCCACCAGCTCGTGTCGTGAGGGATCGGGCCGCTGAGAACACGCGCCACGCCGATCGTGGCATCGAAGCCCGGCAGGCGAGCCAGCGGCATCGGATCCGACGCCATCGTCACTTCCGCCCCGGCGATCTCCAGGTCCGACCCGTCGAGGCGATGCTGCTGGTAGAAGAGCGAAAGCGGAACCCCCGGCACGACCGTCTCCACGCGCCGTCCCTCGTAGCGGGCGCCGCGCAGTGCGGCGGCCGCGACCGCCGGCTCGAACACCCGGCCGGCGAACGCCGAGCGGGGAATGATGCTCGACGGGAGTCCGCCCACCTCGATGCGATGTCCGCCGTCTTCCGCGCCGTCGAGCAGGCGCCGATCGTAGGCCACCGTCAGCCGCGCCCCCCGATGACGGAACGTGCCGCGGTACCTCCCGCGGAACTGCCGGAAGGTACCGGAGTCATACGCCGCCGAGAGCTCGTGGGTGAAGGTGCCGCGCCGCGAGACCCGGAACGTGCGGAATCGCGTCTCGACGAATCCGAGATCGAGCGGCTCGCCGGCGAGGACGCCTCCCTCCACGAGCAGCCGCGATCGCGGCGCGTGACGTTCCCACGACGCGCGCAGCTCGAGGCCGCGGCGATCGCCGCGGCGATCCTCGGCGTGAAAGATGTGCCCCGACACTTCCACCGGCCATCCGCGCCACGCGGAGGCGGCGCCGATGCCCCGCTGCGCATCCTCAACGCCCAACGAGGCCAGGACGATCGTGTCGAGCCGGCCGGCGACGTCGCCGATCCGCACGCCGGCCTCGGTCGCGTTCTGCGACGGGGCGAGCGTCTGTCCCATGATCAACCCGATCTCCTGCCGGCCGATCCCGTACGGCTCGGCGGGCGGCAGCGCCTGCGTCGCGAACGCCGCCGCCGCGGCCGGCCGCGGCGGAACCGCCGGAACGAGCGCCTCGTCGAGCGGCGGGGGTGGCGCCGCCCTTTCCCCATCGATCACCCGCACCACGAACCCGTCGGGCTCGAGCGACATGAAGAAGATCCGGCCGTCCGGCGCCGGCGCCGCCTGCATCGCGCCGCCGGAGGTGCGCGTGAGAGGCACGGGGGTGGCGCCGAGGCCGGCCCGGTACAGCTCGGCGAAACCGCGGGAGAGGATCGTCGCCACCAGGCCGCTGCCGTCGTGGTCCCACTCCGGCCAGGCGTAGGCGTCCCCCGGCTCGGGAGGATTCACGACCGACTCGGCCCCGGAGCCGAGATCGCGGACGACCAGCGACCAGACCCCTCCGCGGTTGGCGACGTAGACGATGCGCTTCCCGTCCCGATCGACCCGCGGGTGCGAGTAGACGGCCTGCAGAGAGCGCTCGGTGAGGGGGCGGACCGCGCCGCCGGCCAGGTCGACCATCACGAGCCGCGAGAAGCCGTGACGGCTCTGCACCGCGACGGCCGTGCGGCCGTCGGGGAGGGGATCGGCCTCGCGGACGTCGGCGAGGGATGTGACCCGGCGGATCGTTCCGGTGTCGGGCGTCCAGACAAAGAGATCGTGATGGAGAAACCCCTCTGCGTCGGGCTGCCGCTGCGCGTAGAGGATCGAGCGCCCGCCCGGCATCCAGCGCGGCGTCAGCAGGTCGCCGCCGCCCGGAGGGATCAGCGAGTGGAGGGGCTCGCGCGGCAGAGGCCTGACCCGGACGGGGGGGACGTCTTCCGGATCGGCCTCGCGAATGTTCGCCAGCCGTTCCTGGTCGCGCTTCTCCTCCTCCGCGGCCGGACCGGTGGACCAGACCACGAGCCTGGCCGGCTTGCTCCGTTCGCGCAGGACGAGCGCGATCCGCTCCCCGTCGGGCGAGACGGCCGGATCGCCGCTGCCGCGCGAAGTCTCCTGCCACAACTCCCCCTCACGGATCGGCGCGGCGCTGTTCGCCGCGAGCGCGGACGCGGTGACCTCGGCGAAGAACTCGCCGTACAGCCGGTCCGGCGACTGTCCGAAGACGCCGGTGAAGGCCTCCTCGAAGCTCCGGCGGCGGCGCGCCGTCATCCGCGTCCAGAGCTTGCGGAGGCTGTCGGGTCCGCTGCGCTGCTCGAGCCACTCGAGGTAGGCGGAGCCGACCAGGTAGGCCATCGACATTCCGAGAAAGCGGCTATCGCTGTCGAGGCGGTTGTAGGGAGGGAGACGGCCGTGCGCGGCCCATTGCCGGAGGATGAGGGCGCGCGCGGTGCTGCTCGGCCGTCCGGCGCCGGTGAGGCGGCCTTCGACGACCGTCGCGTACCCTTCCAGCACCCAGCGCGGCGAGGCGAGGGTGATCCGGTTGAGCGGAAGGATGAACCGCTCGACGAATCGCTGGGCCGGGTTGCGCGACGGGCGCAGCATGTGCACGACATGAGCAACCTCATGGACGGCGAGGAGATCGATCCAGTCGCTGTAGGCCCCGATCTGTTCGTCGGGGCCGGGCGGCTCGGTGAAGAGGACGATGCGGGGGGTGTCGAGCAGGGGCCAGGCCAGCCCGTTCGGCTGCGCGATGGGGTTGGCGACGATCACGTCGATCCGCTCCGGCGGGTCGTACCCGATCTCGCGGACGACCGCGGCGCGGATCGACTCGAGACGCGACGCGGCGCGGAGACTCCAGGCCTCGTACTCGCTCGGGAAGTGGACATGGAAGTGCGGCGTGGAGACGGTCTGCCAATCCGCCGAGGGGCCCTGGGCCTCGATCGTGACTGCCGTGAGCAACAGCACGCAGAGCGCCCGGAGCCGTGTCATCTGCGTGGTAGTGTAGGAAAAATGAGGGCGAAGACAATGCGTCTGCTGGCAATGGCTTTGACGGTGGCGGTCCTCGGCGGCACGGGCGAGGCCCGGCAGCCTGCCGCGGGGCGGCCGATGCTGGTGATCCACGGCGGCGCCGGGACGATCACCCGCGGCAGCATGACCGCGGAGCGGGAGAAGGAGTATCGGGCGGCGCTCGAGGCTTCGCTGCGCGCCGGGCACGCGGTGCTGGCCCGCGGCGGATCGAGCCTCGACGCGGTGGAGGCGTCGGTCCGGATCCTCGAGGACCATCCGCTCTTCAATGCCGGGAAGGGAGCGGTCTTCACGCACGAGGGGCGGAACGAGCTCGACGCCTCGATCATGGACGGGCGGACGATGAGAGCGGGATCGGTGGCGGGGGTGACGATCATCCGCAACCCGATCAGCGCCGCGCGCGCGGTGATGGAGCGCTCCAAGCACGTGATGATGGCCGGGCGGGGGGCGGAGCTGTTCGCCACGAAGATGGGGCTGGAGGTGGTCGACCCGTCGTACTTCTGGACCGAGTCGCGCTGGAAGTCGCTCCAGCGACAGCTATTGCGCGACGCGGAACAGCAGCCGCCGCGCACGGAGGGCCTCCCCGGCGAGGGGACGAAGTTCGGCACGGTGGGGGCGGTGGCGGTGGACCGGGAGGGGAACCTCGCAGCGGCGACCTCGACGGGCGGGATGACCAACAAGCAGTTCGGGCGCGTCGGCGACTCGCCGATCATCGGCGCGGGCACCTACGCGGCGAACGAGTCGTGCGCCGTCTCGGGGACGGGGCACGGCGAGTTCTTCATCCGCTGGACGGTGTCCTACGACATCGCCGCGCTGATGAAGTACCGCGGGCTGTCGGTGCAGCAGGCCGCCGATGAGGTCATCAACCGGAAGCTGAAGGGAGTGGGCGGCGAAGGGGGCGTGATCGCGGTCGACGGGAAGGGAAACATCGCGATGCCGTTCAACACCGAGGGGATGTACCGCGGCTGGATCGGCCCCGACGGGGTTCCGCACGTGGCCATCTACCGCGACTAGGCGCTTACCAATTTCTCCATGACAAAAGCCGGGCTCGGGCTCGGGCTCGGGCTCGGGCTCGGGCTCGGGCTCGGGTCGCGATGTGTCGTCGAGATCGGAGTCGCCGCCGTAGAGCCGTCTCCACCACGTGCGGAATCCGCCAGGCGTCATTCCAAAGTCAAAGTAGCCGTTGAGCACAATGCGATCGACCACGTCATAGGTGCCATCGAGCAACTCTGAATACGATTGGGTGAAGCGATCCTCGGCGATCATGATCATGCTTCCTGATGGCAGGATCATGCACAGTCGAGCCCGAGCCGAGCCCGAGCCTGAGTTTCTCGACCAGACCGCGTAGCTCCGGCTGAGCTGCCAGGTCTCCCGGCCGCCTTGCAATAAAACGAACGTTCGTGCTATTATGTGGGTTCCAGCACTGGAGGCAACCATGCACGACGGTTTCATCGACGACCCCTTCAACCCCCGTTTCGTCCACCTCTCCCCCGTCCACCTCGACGAGCTCGACGGCTTCCTCTCCCTCCGCCGGGAGCGCTTCGCCCCTCACATCGACGAGGCCATCGCCGCCTGGCAGGCCAGCCTCGAAAACAAGAGCGAGCAGTCCCTCGCCGTCCGCGAGATCTCCATCGACCTGCTCGAACCGCTGACCCGCCCCACCACCGTCCGCGTCGACGTCTGGGTGGAGCGGCTCGAGAACGCCAGTTGCGTCTTCGGGTTCCTCTGCTCGTCGCCCGACGGCAGGACCGCCTACGCCCGCGGCGAGCGGACCATCACCAAGCTCGACCCCGCGCGGCACCAGCCGGCGCCCTGGAGCCTCCCGTTCCGGACGAAGCAGGCCGCGCTGCTCAAGAACCTCCCGGCCTACGCCTGAAGGCGCCGCGGAGGGTCAGCCCGTCACCTGAGCGCGCCGGCGATCTCGCCGGCGATGGCCGTGGCGCGGTCGCGCTCGAAGTCGAAAACGTTGACCAACACGGCGATGGTCAGCCGCTGGTCGGGGAACCACGCCAGGTGACTGGAGAAGCCGAGGATCCCGCCGTTGTGCCAGATGCGGCGGCTCCCCGCCAGGTCCTCGACGATGAGGCCGAACCCGTAACGCATCCCCGGAAACATGCGCACCGACTCGCTGGTCATGCGCGCATACGACTCGCTCGACACGGCGACCCCGGAGACGAGGGCGTCGTTCCAACTGAGCAGATCGACCGCGGTCGAGCAGAGCGCGCCGGCGGCGTAGAGCAGCGACATGTCGGCGCTCCTGACGGGCGTGGCCGCGCCGCCCGAAACGATGAGGTGGCCGTCGGGCGGGGGCGCGGTCGTTCCGCAGTAGCTCGTGCCGGTCAGGGCCAGCGGTTCGAAGAACGTCTCGCGGAGGAACTGCTCGTAGGTCATCGAGCTGGCGCGCTCGATGATCATCCCGAGGAGGTAGTACCCCGAGTTGCTGTAGCGATGCTCCGTGCCGGGCTGGAAGTAGAGAGGACCGCTGGTGATGAAGGCCACGATCTCCTGCTGCGTCTTCGGCTCATACGGAGTGGTGAGGTGGGCCTCGTAGTCGCGCACGCCGGAGGTGTGATTGAGAAGATGCCGGATGGTGACGGCGTCGAAGCGGGAGTCGAGCTCCGGCAGAAAGTTCCGGGCCCGATCGTCGACCGAGAGCGTTCCCTCCTCCACCAGGCGCATCACGGCGGCGGCGGTGAACTGCTTGGTGACCGAGGCGATCTGGAAGACGGAGTCGCTGCGCACGGGGATGTTCGCCTCGCGATCGAGAAGGCCGTAGCCGCGGACGTGGAAGGCGCCGTCCTTCCGCACGGCGATGGCGAGGCCGGGATTCAGTTGCGCATGGGCGGCGCCGATCCGGTCGATCTCCGCGACCGGGAGCGGAGGGATGGGAAGGACGACGCGACGGCGCGCGCCGAGTGCGGCGGGGGCCAGGACCAGAAGCAGGATGACGACGATGCGTCGCACGGATGAAGAACTCTAACCCAGGACGAACGTTCGTGCGATTATAGGGAGGATCCATGACCACTGCCCGCGCCGGCAAACCGATGAAAGGTGATCGAACGCGCCAGAGCATCCTCGAGCGGGCCGTCGACCTCGCGTCGCTCGAGGGGCTGGAGGGGCTGACCATCGGCCGTCTCGCCGACGAGCTGGGGATGAGCAAGAGCGGCCTCTTCGCCCATTTCGGCTCGAAGGAAGAGCTGCAGCTCGCCGCCATCGAGGCCGCGGGCGAGCGCTTCATCCGGGAGGTGCTCCGCCCCGCGCTGGCCCAGCCGCGGGGCTACCCTCGCCTGATGGCCATCTGCCGGTCGTGGATCTCCTACGTCCGCCGCAGCGTCTTCCCCGGCGGATGCTTCTTCGCCGCCGCGTCGTTCGAGTTCGACGGCCGGCCCGGCGCGGTGCGCGACGCCGTCGTCAAGGCCATGGACGAATGGATCGGTGCTCTCGAGCGCGCCATCGTCATGGCCCGCGACGAAGGACACATCGACTCGTCCGTCGACGAAAAGCAACTGGCCTTCGAGCTGAACTCGCTCTTCTTCGGCGCGAACTTCGCCCATCAGCTCCGGGAGGACCGGCGCGCGCTCGAGCTGGCCACGAAAGCGATCGAGCGCCGCCTGGAGGCGATCCGCCTCAGGCCACCGACTCGGCGCGCTGCAGCGGCACGTCGCTGAACGACTCCGCCGCCGCATCGCGGGCCGCCGCGGAGCGGAACGCCGCAACGATGGTGGATCCCGACCCGCTCATCCCCGCCCACGCCGCCCCCGCGTCGTAGAGCCGCCGTTTCAGCTCTCCCAGGTGCGGCAGGAGGGCGAAGACCGGGGGCTCGAAGTCGTTGACCAGCAGCTCGTGCCGCGCCAGCAGATCGTCGTGCACCGCCTCGTCGAACGCCTCCACACCCACCGGCTGCGAATAGCGGCGGATCATCCGGAAGGCCTCCGGTGTGGAGACGCGCTCCTCCGGGAAGAGGAGAAGAAGGGGAATCGGCGCCGCGGGCGAGAGCGAGATCAGCTCCTCTCCCCGCCCGGTCGCATACGCGGTCCCGCCGACCAGGAAGAACGGCACGTCGGAGCCGAGCGAGAGGGCGATGTCGTGAAGCGGCTTCTCCAGGCCGAACATCTCCGACAGCGCCACGAGCGTAGCCGCGGCGTCCGACGAGCCGCCCCCCAGCCCTCCCCCCGCGGGAATGCGCTTCCGCAGCTCGATGGCGACGGGGGCGGAGCCGAGAGCGCGTGCGGCGCGAAGGATCAGATTCGACTCGTCGGTGGGGATGGCGGGGTCGTCACAGGTGAGCACGAAGCGATCCGATTCGCGGATCGTCAGCGTGTCGTGGAGGGAAATGGTCTGGAAGAGCGTCTCCAGGTCGTGGAAGCCATCGGGACGGCGCCCGAGGATCCGGAGCGCCCAGTTGATCTTGGCGTGCGCGCGGGTCTCGATCACTGGATCGACACGATCTCCAGATGTTCGATCTCCACCACGTCGGCCTCGCGGCGTACCGTCACTCTTCGAGGCGGGAAGCGGGGCGGGTCGAACACGACGCTCACATCGGCGGCGGACGCTGACTGCAATCCGAACGGTGTCGCGGAGTAGGTCAGGTCGTCCCGCGAGGGAAGGCCGATCAGCAGCATGGCCATCTCGGAGGGCAGCATGGACGCAGCATAAATCGAGAGCGAGCGCGCCAGCTCTTCGGCCGATCCCTCCCAGGCGCTGTTCTCGACGTGGTTGACGAAGGTGACCTGATCGCCGTCGGCGCGGATGGTCGCGGCCGTCGTCCCGACCGGCGTATAGGCGATCAGCTCCATGGAATGGCGATCGGGAATCACGAGCTGGGCCCGGAACGACTGCGTCCGGCCGTTGATCGTGGCGCGCACGCGCATCAGGCTGCGCGCGCCCGAGAAGTCCGCCGAACGCGCACGGAGCTGGGCCAGAGCCTCCTCCCCCGTCCGGGCACGGAGAGGAACGATGGCGGTTCCGGGAACGGTGGAGCGGCAGGAGGCGGAGGCGACCGCGAGAAGCGCGGCCATCGACAGGACGGAAAGAGATGCCCTCACCCGGCGCTGCGCGCCACCCTCTCCCGCGAGCGGGAGAGGGACGTGAGCGGGGCTGATCACCGCCCGGCTTGCCGCTCCACCTCGGCGATCTTGGAGCGGATCTTCTCCTCGTCCTTCGGCTCCGGATCGAGAGTGAGGGCGACGCGGTAGATCTCCAGCGCGGCCTCGTGCTTCCCCTGCTCGGCAAGGACGTCGGCGAGGTGCTCGTGCACGACCGCGTCGCGCGGGAGGAGCCGGGCGGCGTCGGTGAGGTACTTCTCGGCCAGATCGAGCTTTCCCTGGCGGTAGTAGACCCAGCCGAGGGAGTCGACGTAGGCGCCGTTGCGCGGCTCCTGGCTGACGGCGCGGACGAGCATCTCGGCGGCGCGGTCGAGGTTGACGTTGTTGTCGGCCCACATGTAGCCGAGGTAGTTGAGCGTGGCGGCGTGTTCGGGCTTGGCGGCCAGAAGGCGGAGGAAGACCGTCTCCGCGGCCTGATGGTCGCCGGCGCGCTCATGGGCCGCGCCGAGGCTGAAGAGGAGATCGATCTCGTCGGGTTTCGATTCGATGGCCTTGGACAGAAAAGCGATGGCTTCGGAGTGCTGCCCGGCCTGGACCATGGCCTCGGCGGCGGCGGCGAGGTTGCGCACGCCGAACTTCGCCTGGGTGGCGGCGGCGACACGCGCCGCGGCGGGGTCGCCGGCGCGGCTGAGCATCTCCACGTAGCGGGCGTTCACGAACGGGTCGCCCGGAAACTGATCGGTGAGCGGCCGGAGGAGATCCGCCGCTTCGGCGAAGCGCTTCTGCTTGCGCATGGCCTCGAGGGCGATGCTGATCGCCTGGTTGTTGGGACGCTCGCGGAAGACGAAAACGGGGCGCGTGGCGGCGATGGCCTCCTCGTGCCGGCCGCGCTGGAGCTCGATGTAGCCGAGTTGCGTGCTGGCGAGTGCGGCGAGATTGTCGGGCACGGCCTCGACGGACAGGAGCGACCGGAACGTGGCCTCGGCATCGTCGAGCCGGCGCAACCCGAGCTGCGTCAGACCGAAACTGGCCAGCAGATCGGGATCGCTCGGCGACTGCTCGAGCAGCTTGCGGTAGATCACCTCCGCTTCGGCGTACCGCTCGAGGTCGTTCAACGCCTCGGCCAGATAGAACATCGACCTCGCGTCCTGCGGATCGCCCGCGATCAGCGACTCGAATGCCACGCGCGCCCTCTCCGCTTCGCCGGCCCGGAGGAGGAAGAACGCCTGCTGCCGGCGAAGCTCGATGTTGAGCGGCTCCTCGGCAACCAGGGGCTGGAGAAGATCGGCCGCCTTCTGCCACTCGCCCTCGGTCTGGTAGATGTCGATGAGCTGGAAGATGGCCGGAGTGAAGGTGGGGTCGAGCTGCACGGCGCGCTCGAGATACGGCCGTGACTCATCCCCCCGGCCGAGCTTGGTCAGGACCTGGGCATAGTTGTAATTGAGGGTGCGCTGATCGGGCGACCGCTCCACGAGCGTGGCCAGCACCTGTTCGGCATCTTCCGTACGGCCGACGGCGACCAGAATCTGCGAGACGATGACGCCGGTGGCGAGGTCGTCGTGGTTGGCATCGAAGGCTGCCTGGAGGTGCCGCAGCGCCTCCTCGGTGCGGGTGCGGTCGTTCCCGGCACGCTCGAGCAGCAGGCGGCCGAGGATGCGCTGTGCGTCATAGAAGCCGGGGTGAGCCGCGGTCAGGCGCCGCAGCTCCGACTCGGCACGGTCGATCCGGCCGGCGTCGATGAGCGCCATGGCACGCTCGAACATGACCACCGCGTTCCCGGGGTTCTTCTCCAGGACGCGGCTGAATCGCGACAGCGCCTCGTCGTACCGCCCCTGCTGAACGGCGGACTTGGCCATCAGGAAATCGTACGTTTCGCCGGGAATCTCCTGTGCGCCTGCAGCCGCGGCGATCAGAGCGGTCGCGACCAGGGAGAGGAGAGGCTTCATGATGGTCATCGTAGCACTCGAAAAGAGTGGAACAGCGGCGGGGTGCATGCGCATTCTGGCGGGGACTTCCGGCATCCCCCGCTTCGGCCCGACCATGCCATGGCGAGCGCGGCCAACCGCGCCGGCGGCGACGCCGCGCGCCAGCGGCAGCATCAGATCCGTCACCGATCCCCCGGGGAATGTGCTAAAAGCAGTGGGTACGGACAAATTGCGTGAGCCTTGAGCGGATCGAGATCACCTCGTTTGCAGTGATCGTCGGCGACATCCTGCAGAACCGCAGGACGGGCTATCTGACGATCATCCAGCCGCCGGTACGCAAGGTCCTGTACTGGTCCCAGGGGGAGCTGGTGCTGATCACGTCGGCCTCGCCGGAGGACTCGCTCGCTGATTTCCTGGTTCGCCGGGGGATCGTTCCGGCGGAGCGGGCGGCGCAACTCGTCACGGCCGACCCCACCGACGCCGTGGCAAGATTCCACGAGGAGGGCATCCTGGAGCTCTCGTGGCGGCAAACCCTTCTCCGGGAGTGGGTTGCGGCGCAATTCATCCCTCTCTTCTCCCTCGACGAGGGAACGGCCGCCTTCACCGAAGATGCGGCGCTGGAGCCGGAGAAGCGGGTCTTCCTGCAGAGCACGGCGGCGCTGGTGATCGACGGCGTCCGCTCCATCACCAACGGGCTGGTGCTGCGCCGCTCGCTTGGCGACCTCAAGCGTGAGATCGGTCCGGCGCGCAACAGCCGCTTCAGCCTCGACGGCATACCGCTGAGCGAAGGGGAGCGAAGAATCGGCGCGGCCCTGCACGGACCGGAGACGATCGAGTCGTTCCTCAAACACTTCACGGCCGATTCGGTGAATGCGGCCAAGGTGGTGATCTCGATGCTCGCCCTGGGGGTCTTCACGGTGGTGGAGAGCCGCCAGGAGCCGGTGGCGGCGATGAGCTTCGACGACATGCAGCGCGACCTGGAGCTGCTGGCGGCCATCGGCTCGAACGACCAGCGGTCGCTGCGGGCAGTGGCCATGTCGCGCCAGCTCCCCTCCATGGACCATTACCAGGTGCTCGACGTCCCGCGGGCGGCGACCCGGGCGCAGATCATGATGCAGATCGACGAGCAGAAGAAGAAGTTCGAGGCCGCCAGCTACCCCCCCATCGTGCGGAACGCGGTGCAGGCCATCGACAGACGGATCGAGGAAGCGGCGAACATCCTGAAGGACGCCGGCCGGCGGGCGGCCTACGACAAGCTCCTCCAGGAGCGGGGCACGAGCAGCGGGGGGGACGCCTCGATTCAGCAGCGCCTGACGCAGAGATCGATCGCCGACCAGAACTTCAACCGCGCTCAGGAGCTGACCATCCAGGGCGACTACTACGGTGCGATCGTGCTGCTCAAGCAGGCCGTCGAGTACACCCCCGACAACGCCCAGGCCTGGTTCCTCCTGGGGACGTGCCAGGAGAGGAACCCGAAGTGGCTCCGCGATGCCGCGGAGAGCTTGCAGAGAGCGCTGTCGATCGACCCGAACTTCATCGACGCCATGATCGCCCTCGGCGATCTCTACAAGGCCCAGGGGCTGGTCTCGCGCGCGCAGAGCTGCTACGAGGACGTGCTAAAAATCTCCGCCGAGAACCAGCAGGCGAAATCGCGGCTGCAGGCGCTGAAGAAACGGTAGGGCCCGCCGGGGCACCCAAGTTGCTTACTCATCCCCCATGGCGGACGACAAGGGCGCAACCGAAGATCAGATCCAGAAGATCAAGACCATTCGCGGCAGCGAGGTCCTCGGCTACGAGGGGGCCGGCCGCGAGGAGCACAGCGGCGAGAACTCGCCCGTGGAGACGGACGACCTGGAAACCGATCTGGCCGACAACGAGAAGAAGGATCTGTAGAGCGAGCCCGCGTGTCATTCCGAGTCGCCGCAGCCGCGAAGCGGCGAAGGACGGCGAGGAATCCCCTCCCGACGGAGCGCGATGCGTATTCCGGCGGGGGATTCCTCGCCGTCTCCGCGGCTCGGAATGACCCGGGGGGGGCCTTACATCAGCTCCCGCATGATCTGGTCGAGGGCTTCTTTCGGCGGCCGGATCCGCTCGAGGGGCAGCGTGGCCAGCGGCTCATCGCTGAGGTTCAGCAGCCGGATGAAGCTCTTCTTCTCGGGCCGCAGATAGACGAGGCCGGTGAGCATCTGGCCGTTGTCGACCGCTCGATAGAGCCGCTCGAGGGCCTGGACGGCGTTGGAGGGGTCGTAGTCCTCTTCCAGTTTTTTGAGAAGGATGCGCGACCCGTCGTGCATGGTCACCTCGCGCATCTCTCCCGGCTCGTAGTCGATCTCGATCTGCTCGTAGGCGGGGACGAATCCGATCTGGTGCAGGATCTCGTCGTGCTCCTTGGAGTACTGGTAGCCTTTGGTCGAGCTCTCGTGATTGTTGAAGGTGACGCAGGGCGAAATGACGTCGATCACGGCCAGACCGTCGTGCGCCAGAGCCCCCTTCAGGATGTTCACCATCTGCTTCGGATCGCCGGCGAAACCGCGGGCCACGTAGCCGCACCCGAGCTGCACAGCGAGGGCACAGAGGTCCATCGGGGGAAGGTCATTGATGACCCCGGTCTTGAGCTTCGAGCCTTCGTCGGCGGTGGCCGAGAACTGCCCCTTGGTCAGTCCGTACACGCCGTTGTTCTCGACGATGTAGACCATGGGGATGTTGCGGCGGATCATGTGCATGAACTGGCCGAGGCCGATCGAAGCGGTATCGCCGTCGCCGGAGACGCCGACGCCGATCAGCGAATGGTTGGCGAGCATGGCCCCGGTCGCCACCGCCGGCATGCGGCCGTGCACGGCGTTGAGGCCGTGGGAACGCTGCAGGAAGTAGGCGGGGGTCTTCGATGAGCACCCGATTCCGGAGAACTTGACCACTTTCTCCGGCTTCACGTTCATTTCGAAGAAGGCGCGGATGATCTGGTTGCTGATGGCATCATGCCCGCAGCCGGCGCAGAGCGTGGACTTTCCGCCGTGGTAGTCGGTCGTTTTCAGGCCGATCCGGTTTTCTTTGGGCGGCTCGGCAGTGGTGGTCTTCAGAACGCTCTCGGCCATGAATCAATCCTCCCCACGGACGTCAGATGAAGCCGGCGCCGCTGACCCGGCTCCGGCCGCCCCGCCTCGCACATGCACACTCCCGCGCACGAGCAGAAGCGGGTCGGGCCGCTCGATCGTCGACTCCATCTCCAGCACCGCGCTGGTGATGAACCGGGCGTCGCACGGCAGCCCGGTGTAGTGCAGCACTTTCCTGATCTTGTGCTGCTCGTTCCCGACTTCCAGGCGGATCAGGTCCGCCATCTGGCCGTCCCGGTTCTGCTCGACGACGTAGATCCGCTCGTACTGCGCGACGAACCGCTTCACCTCCTCGTTCATCGGGAGGGCCCGGAGGCGGAGGTAGCTGGTCTCGACGCCGCGCTCCGTGCGCAGTTGATGACGCGACTCCTCCACCGGCCAGTCCGTCGTGCCGTAGGCGATGATTCCGATCTTCGCGCCACGACGCGCGTCGATGACCGGCTTCGGCACGAACTGCCTGGCCGTCTCCATCTTCTTCAACAGGCGGTCGACGGTGGCCTTGTAGTCCTCCGGTCTCTCCGAGTACCGCGCCATGGCATCGTGCCCCGATCCGCGGGTGAAGTACGAGGCCATGGGGTGATCGGTGCCGGGAAGGGTGCGCCAGGGGATCCCGTCGCCGTCGACGTCCTGGTACCGGCCCCACTTGCCCCCCAGTTCCTCGAGCTGCTCCTTCCCGAGCACCTTGCCGCGCTGAATCGGCTTGTCGGGATAGGGGAAAGGATCCGACATCCAGTTGTTCATCCCGAGGTCGAGATCGGAGAGGACGAAGACCGGCGTCTGGAACATCTCGGCCAGATCGAGGGCCTCGCTCCCGAAGTCGAAGCATTCCCTGACGCTGGAGGGGAAGAGGATGAGGTGCTGGGTATCGCCGTGCGAGAGATACCAGACCTGGGTGATGTCACCCTGGCTGGTCCGCGTGGGAAGGCCGGTCGAGGGGCCGACCCGCTGGATGTCCCACACCACGCCGGGGATCTCGGCGAAGTAGCCGAGGCCGGCGAACTCGCTCATCAGGGAGATGCCCGGACCGGCCGTGGAGGTCATCGACCGCGCGCCGGCCCAGCCGGCGCCGAGGACCATCCCGATCGCCGCCAGCTCGTCCTCGGCCTGAACGATGGCGAAGGTGGCCTTCCCGTCCGGTCCGATGCGGTGCTGCTTCATGTAGTCGATGAGCGACTCGCACAGGGAGGACGACGGCGTGATCGGGTACCAGGTGACGACCGTGACCCCACCAAACATGGCGCCGACAGCCGCGGCGGCGTTGCCGTCGATGATGATCTTGCCGGCCGTGGCGTTCATGCGCTCGACGCGCCAGCGGTTCTGCTTGGGCAGGCTCGCCTTCGCGAACTCGATGCCCTTGTCGATGGCCTGCACATTCGGCTCGATGGCCTTCGTCTTCCCCTTGAACTGCTTGCTGATGGCGGCGACGATCTCCTCGCGCTCGATGCCGATCAGCTCCGCCACGATCCCGACGTAGATCATGTTGGTCAGGAGCTTGCGCAGGCGGGAGTCGGTGGTCAGCTCCGCGGCCAGCTTGGTGAAGGGGACCTCGAAGAAGGTGACGTCGCTGCGCATCGACTTGCAGTTCAGCGGCGCGTCGTAAATGCAGAGGGAGCCGGCCTCCAGCGCCTCCACGTCCTCCCGCGCCGTCTGCGCGTTCATGCAGACCATCAAGTCGACTTCCTTCTTGCGGGCGATCCAGCCGTCCTTGTTGGCCCGGATGGTGAACCAGGTGGGGAGGCCGGCGATGTTCGAGGGGAACATGTTCTTGCCGCTGACCGGCACGCCCATCTGAAAAATCGAGCGCATCAGGACGCTGTTCGACGACTGCGATCCCGAGCCGTTGACCGTGGCGACGTGGATGGTCAGATCGTTGACGATCGGCTGCCCGCCCGACGCGGTTTCGTCGAGCACAGCCGTGGCTGTCAGTGTGTCGGACACCGGAATTCTCCTTTGGGAATCAGGTGGTTGGATGGGAGGTAGCCCTGGGACGTGTGCATTCTTATTGCGAGAGTGGAATTGTATAGCACCCGGGAGATGAAGGCACTTCGAGCGGTCTCCCGAGCGTCCCCGCTCTTCAACGCAGAGACCGCGGGAACCCTTCCTGGCCGCCGTGCTACATTCGCCGGCCCATGCTGCGAACGCTCTGGGCCACTCTCGTCGCCGTGGCGGCGACGGTCCCGCTGGCCAGCGCCACCATCGTTGTGGCCTCCCTCCGCGGGAACTCGCCGGCCATCGAGCGCATCATCCAGCTCTGGGCGCGCCTGATCCTCTGGGCGGCCGGAATCGAGCTTCGCACCGAGAACACCGCGGTCCTCGACCTCTCCCAGCGCTACATCATCGTCGCCAACCACTACAGCTACTTCGACATCCCCTGCATCTTCGCGGCGATCCCCCAGCCGATCCGATTCATGGCCAAGGCAAGCCTCTTCCGGATCCCGATCTTCGGCTGGGCCATCGGGCGGGCGGGGTTCATCCCCATCGACCGGAAGAACAGGCGGACGGCGGTCAAGTCGTTCGACCTCGCCGCCGAGCGGATCCGGAAGGGCAATACCATCGTCGTCTTTCCGGAGGAGGGGCGCTCGCGCGACGGCCGGATGCGGCCGTTTCAGCGCGGCGGGTTCCTGCTCGCCCTGAAGACCGAGCTGCCGGTCGTCCCCGTGGCGATCAAGGGAACGTGGGAGGTCTTCCGCCCCGGCGCCACGCGCGTCACCCCCGGCCCCGTGACCATCACCGTCACGCCGCCGATCCCCACCGCCGGCCTGACGTTGCGGGACAAGGAAGGGCTGGCCGAGGAGGCACGGATGCGGATCGCCACGATCGTGTTCGGCGATGACGCCGGCGGCCTCACCCCGCCTTCTCCAGAGCCGAGCGAACCAGAGGAAGCTCCTCCGGGAGAACCGTCCGCAGATCGATCGTGAAGTGGCCGTCGGCGACGCGGCCGGCGATCGGCGGGGTCATGGCCAGAAACCGGGCATGGTGGCGCGCCGCCTCGCCGTCCAGCGCCAGCGCGATCGAGGCGATGTTCTCCGACGGCGTCGTCCCGCCGCCGAGAACGGCCCGGCTTTCGATGACGCGGGCCGCCGTCCCGCGGACGACCTCGGCGGCCCGCCGACGCAACTCGTCCACCGGCGTGGCCAGCATCCGGTAGATCGGCACTCGCTCCTCGTGCTTCCCCGTGGCGAACACGGCAAGCGTCGACCCGATGACGGCGTAGGATTCCTTCCCCGCCCGCAGCGCCCGCATGAGGGGATGGAGGCGGCACCGGTCGATGATCTCTTCGCGTCCGAGGATCAGCCCCCCCTGCGTCGCGCCCAGGAGCTTGTCGGTCGAACAGGTCACGGCGCCGACGCCGGCGGCGATCACCTCCCGGATCGTCGCCGCACGCGAAAATCCGTACGGCTCGAGGTCGACGACCCTTCCGCTCCCCTCGTCGTAGAGCATGGGGACGCCCTTCGAGCGGGCCAGGGCGGCCAGCTCCTCCACGGGAGGCGTCTCGGTGAACCCGACCATGTCGAAATTGGAGCGGTGGACGCGCAGGATGGCGGCGGTCTTCCGCGTCACGGCATCGGCGTAGTCGCGGGCGCGCGTGCGGTTCGTCGTCCCGACCTCGCGCAGCTTCGCTCCCCCCTGCTGGATCACCTCCGGGACGCGAAAGCCGCCGCCGATCTCGACGAGCTCGCCACGAGAGACGATCACCTCCTTCTTCGCGGCGACGGCCGACAGAAGGAGCAGCACCGCCGCGGCATTGTTGTTCGTCAGGACGGCCGCCTGGCAGCCGAACAGCGACCGGCAGAGTTGCGTGAGGTGGTTGTCGCGCCGGCCCCGTTCTCCCGCGGCGAGGTCGAACTCCAGGTTCGAATAGCCGGTCACGACCTCTCCTCCCTCCGCCCAGAGCGAGGGATCGATGGGGGAGCGGCCGAGGTTGGTGTGAATGATCACGCCGGTGCCGTTGATGACCCGGCGAAGGAGGGATGTGGTGGCGGTCCGGAGGCGGGCGGCCACGGCCGCGAGGGCCGATGCTTCGTCCCACCGCGCCACGGCCGCCCGGAGGTCCGAGAGGTGCTCGACCACGGCTTCTTTCACGCGTTGGCGACCGAATTCTGACGCCAGGCTGACGAAGGAGGGGGTAGAAAGGACCCGTTCCACCGCGGGAATCGACCGGAGGGTCCCGGCCGCGGAATCCACGGCCGGGGCTGCCGCTTTACGCATATCGGATCACGCCGTATTGTAGTCAAGGACCGGCCATGCGACCGAAACAGGACGACGATCTCGACAAGCTGGAGGAGGACATCCGGCGGCTGAAGAACAAGTACGACCAGTTCTTCTCCGGGATCCAGAAGATGCCGCCGATGACCGACCGGCGGAACGTCGAGGTCTACATCCACGAGCTGAACAAGCTGAAGATGCGCGACAACACGCGGCGCTTCCGGTTCAACACCCTCCTGAGCCGCTACAACCAGTATCGCGAGATGTGGGGGCGGAGGATGCGGGAGCGCGAAGAAGGACCGCTCGACTTCAAGCGGCGGCAGGCGGCGCTGGAAGCGGAAAGGAGCGCACCACCCCCGCCGGAGGCGCCGCCGCAGTCCGGCGGCCGCGTAACGTCGAGCGGTGCCGATCCGTATGTAAGGGTAGCCGCCGGCACGAATGGCGATGACATCCGGCGGCTGTACGACCAGTTGACGCAGGAGCATGGAAAGCTCGGAACGCGGCCGAATATGACCTTCGAACAACTGACCGACATGATCACCAAGCAGGGTGAAGCCGTCCGCTCCCGTTACCACGTCGACACCGTCGGCTTCCGGGTCGAGACGGTCGACGGCAAGGTGAAACTGAAAGCCAAACCACTCCAGGATTGACATGAAACGAATCCTTCTGACCGTGGCCGTGGTCTCCCTCGCCGGATGCGCGGGGTTGCGGGACCGGAACCCTTACGAACCGCCTCCCTTCTATGCCCAGTTCCTCGACACGGGGAGCGAGCTCGACGCGGACATCGCGCGGACGCTCGACGCCCTCCGGCAGAGTCCCGGCTCGGCCGTGCTCCACAACGAGCTCGGCCGGCTGTTGATGGAGAAGGATTTCCCGCGTGACGCGGCGCGGGAGTTCGAGCGGGCCATCAACTCCGACTCCAGCTTCTACCCCGCCTGGTACAACCTCGGTCTGGTGCGGGCCTCGCTCGGCGAAACCAGCGGCGCGCGGCGCGCCTTCCGCAGAGCGGTCCATTTCCGGAAGGGGCACGGTCCGGCCCTGTTCGAGCTGGGACTGATGAGAGAGAAGGCGGGCGATCCCAGCTCCGCCGTCGCCTATTACGCGAAGGCGCTACGCCACAACCCCGAACTTCTCGATGTCCGGTTCAACCCGCGCGTTCTCGACTCCCGCCTGATGCACCTGGCGCTGCTCCAGAAATACGATCGAGAGCACGCGCGGGAGAGCGCCACGTTCCAGAGCGCTCCGCGCGGTTACGTGCAGGAATCGCTCGAGAGGGAGGCGCCTTCCCGCCAGCCCGCCGCCGAAGAGATCGTCACCCCGGCGCCGCCGGTGACCGATCCCGGCACGCAGAAGACCCCTCCGCCGGGGCAGTAACGTCCGTCGCCTTTCGTTACAATGCCGCCTCTTTCGAGGCCGGCTTGTCGAACACGTCCATCAAACCCGCTGAACGCGCCGCGCTGCTCGGCTTTTCGGAGATCGTCCGGATCCGCAATCGCGTCCTGGCCATGAAGGCCGCGGGCTCGCCCGTCCTGCAGCTCGAGGGGGGCGAGCCGTTCATGCCGACACCCGACTTCGTCAAGGAGGCGATGAAGGGGGCGCTCGACGCGAACCACACCCGCTATGCACCCTCCTCCGGCATCCCCCAACTGCTCGAGGCCCTCCGCACGAAGCTCGCCGGGAAGAACGGCATCGACGTCTCCACCGGCGGCATCATCGTCACTTCCGGCGGAGCCCACGCGCTGTTCTGCGCTTTCCAGACCGCGGTGAACCCCGGCGACGACGTGATGTTCTTCTCTCCCTACTGGACTCCCATCAGAGACCAGGTGAGGTTTTCCGGCGGGGGGGCGGTCCGCGTCCCCTGGAGCGAGGTGCGCGAGGCAGGCGACCTCCGCGACGTACTCGAGGGGCGCCGGACCCCGCGCACGCGCGTTTTCTACGTCAACTCGCCGGCGAATCCCACCGGTGACGTGCTCACCCGGCCTCAGCTCCAGTCGATCGCCCGCTTCGCCACCGAGCACGACCTGCTGGTCATCGCCGACGAGGCCTACGAGGACCTGGTCTACGACGGCGAGCACGTCTCGATGGCCTCGCTGCCGGGGATGCTCGAGCGGACCATCACCGTCTACACCTTCAGCAAGAGCTTCTCCATGACGGGGTGGCGGATCGGCTATCTCGTCGCGCCGGAGCCGCTGATGGAGGTGGTGCGCAAGCTGGTCCTGAACACGATCAACGGCGTCTCCACGCCGACGCAGTTCGCCGCGCTCGCGGCCATCTCTCACAGCGCCGACTTCTTCGAGCCGGTCCGGGAGGAGTATCGTCGTCGCCGCGATCTGCTGGTGCGCGGTCTCCAGGACTCGGGATTCCGCTGCCTCACCCCGCCCGGCGCCTTCTACGTCTTTCCCGACGTCCGGGAGCGTCTGGGCGACGATTCCTGGAAGGCGATGGAGAGACTGCTGGAGCGCACATCGATCGCCTCGGTCCCCGGCGCCGTCTTCGGCCCGGAGGGCGAGGGACACCTGCGCATGTCGTTCTCCACGAGTGTGCACGTCCTCGATGAATGTGTCGAGGTGTTGAAGTCGCTATGACCGAACAGACTCCAGCCGGCGAAGTCCCGGAGAGCGAGTTGATTCGCGTCCGGCGCGAGAAGCTCGAGCGCATCATCGCCCTCGGCATCGATCCCTTTCCCACGAGGGCCGAGACCGATACGACCATCGCCGATGCCGTTCAGCGTTACGGCGGCAAGGCGGCGCAGGAGCTCGAGGCCGAGGCGCCGCGCGTGAAGATCGCCGGGCGGATCATGACCATTCGAGAGTTCGGCAAGACCTCGTTCCTCGTCCTCTCCGAGGGGACCGCCCGCATCCAGGTCTACTGCCGGAAGGACACGCTTCCCGAGCGCGAATGGCAGCTCTACCAGAACCTCGACGCCGGCGACTGGGTGTCGGCCTCCGGCCCCCTGTTCCGGACCAAGACGAACGAGCTCTCGGTCAAGGCGGAGCACCTCGGGTTCCTGGCCAAGGCCCTGCGCCCCCTGCCGGGGAAGTGGCATGGCCTGACCGACGTCGAGCAGCGCTACCGGCAGCGCTACGTCGACCTGATCGTGAACGACGACGTCAAACGGGTCTTCGAGACGCGGGCAGGGATCGTCCGCTACATCCGCAACTGGTTCGACGGCCACGGCTACATCGAGGTGGAGACGCCCATGATGCAGCCGGTCGCCGGCGGCGCGGCCGCGCGCCCATTCGTCACGCACCACAATGCCCTCGGCGTCGATCTCTTTCTGCGCATCGCCCCCGAGCTCTACCTCAAGCGGCTCATCGTCGGCGGTCTCCCTCGCGTGTACGAGATCAACCGGAACTTCCGCAACGAGGGGATCTCCACTCAGCACAACCCCGAGTTCACCATGCTCGAGTTCTACCAGGCTTATGCCGGCTACGAGGAGCTGATGGCCCTGACCGAGGAGCTTCTGAGCGGGCTCGTGGCCGCGATCAGGGGCAGCGACAGCGTCACGTTCCGCGGGCAGCAGATCTCCTTCCGCCGTCCGTTCGCCCGCTTCACCATGAAAGAGGCCATCCTCCACTTCGCGGCGCAGAAGGGCCTGGAGATGGAGCCGGCCTGGCTCGAAGACCGCGCCAGGCTGGTCGATCTCGTCGTCGAGTACGGCGAGCACCGGCCGGTGAAGGCCGACGGAACGGAGGGACCGAAAGGCTCCCCCGTCCAGCAGATCGACCGGATGAACGACGGAAAGCTCATCGCGGAGCTGTTCGAGTCGATCGCCGAGGAGCACCTGATCAACCCCACGTTCATCACCGATTTTCCGGTCGAGGTCTCGCCGCTCTCGAAACAGCGGCGAGACGACCCGCGCTACGTGGAGCGCTTCGAGCTGTACATCGGCGCGATGGAGGTGGCCAACGCGTTCTCCGAGCTGAACGATCCCGACGAGCAGGCCCGCCGCTTCCAGCAGCAGCTCGCCGAGCGCGATCGGGGAGACGAAGAAGCGCATCAGCCGGACGACGACTACGTGACGGCGCTCGAATACGGCATGCCGCCCACCGGCGGCGAGGGCGTGGGGATCGATCGCCTGACCATGATCCTCACCGACTCGCCATCGATCCGGGACGTGATCCTCTTTCCTCTGATGCGTCCAAAATAGGACCTCTTGCTCGAATCGCGCATCGCCCGCCGCTACCTCTGGGCCGCCCGCAAGCAGCGGCACACGGCCTTCCTCTCGCTGATCAGCATGCTGGGGCTCTCGGTCGGCGTGGCCACGCTGCTGATCTCCATCGCCCTCCTCTCCGGCCTGCAGGGACAGATCAAGGCGCGGCTGATCGCATCGAGTCCGCAGGTCCTGATCGAGCCGGCCGGCGGGAACACGATCGCGCAGGGGGGGGAGATCGTGGCCGCGGCGCGCGAGCTCGGGGCGCGCTCGGTGGAGGCGGTCACGAGCGGCATCGCCTGGGGGGCCAACCAGGCGGAGGGCCGCGGACGCCCGATGCGCATCCGGAGCGGGGCGCCGGCGAGCCCTCCCGCCGAAGATGGCGGGGCCGCTCCCTCCATCTCCCTGACCCGCGATTTCGCCGCCTCTGTCGGGCTCGACGCGGGGCAGGAGATCACGGTCGTCGCCCCCAGAACGCGGCTCACGCCGTTCGGCCCCGTGCCGGTGGTGCGCACCTACACCGTGGCGCGCCTGGTCCCGCCCACCGGACACGACGGCGGGGCCGATGCCTATCTTCCGGCCGAGGAGGCCGCGGGGCTGTTTGCCACGGGGGAAGGGCCGACCTCGATCGAGATCTACGGCGATGCCGCCCGGGCGGAGGAGATGCAGAGCGCTCTGGCCGCCCGCTTCCCCGCGGTGCAGGTGAAGACGTGGAGAGAGATCAACCGCCCCCTCTTTCTCGCTCTGCGCCTGGAGAAGATCGTGATGTTCGCCACCATCTCGATGATCATCTTCGTCGCGGCGCTGAATCTGATCTCGTCTCTGTCGATGCTGATCATGGAGAAGCGGCCGGCGGTCGGCGTGCTGAGGACGCTCGGAGCGACCGATCGCACGATCCTGTCGATCTTCCTGCAGGTCGGACTTCTCATCGGCGTGACCGGCACGATTCTCGGCAACGTGATCGGCATCGGGTTCTCCTGGGCGGCGAACCGCTTCCAGCTCGTTCCGCTGCCGCGTGACATCTACTTTGTCCCCTATCTGCCGTTCCAGCTCGAAGCGGCCGAGGTCATCGGCGTGAACGCCGTGGCGGTGCTGCTGTCGATCCTGGCCACCTGGTATCCGGCACGGGTGGCCTCGCGTCTCGATCCGATCACCGCCATCCGGGAGGAGTGAGCCCGGCGCCCATCAAGGCCGCCGCGTCATAATCACCGCCGCCTCTCCGTCGGGGTAGTAGCGCGGCCTCACGTAGGAGCGCTCGAAGCCGAGATGCAGGTAGAACTCCTGGGCGCCGGCGTTCGACTCGCGGACCTCCAGGGACATGAGCGCGACGCCGCGACGGCGGGCCGCATCCAGACAGCGATCCATCAGCGCCACGGCGATCCGTCGCCGGCGGTGCAAGCCGGCCACTGCGATCTTGTTGATGTGCATCTCGTCGATCACGGTCATGGCGAAGACATAGCCGATCAGCCGCCCCTCGTGGGTGGCCACCAGGCAGACGCGCCCGCTCTGGCGCAGCTCACCGGCGAAGAACTCGCGCCGCCACGGGACCGGAAAGCAGGCCGCTTCCAGGCGCTGAATCGCGTCGAGATCATCTTCGCGCGCGGCGCGGATCTCGACGCCGGGGATCATGCTTCCCTCTTCTGCCGCAGCTTCACCTCCGCCTCCGCCAGGCGCACGTAAATCGGCGTGGCATCGGAGTACCGCGCCAGCTCCTCCCGGAGGGCCGCCCGCAGCGCGCGCCGCGCACAGCTGGCGGCCACGTTGTGCTGCCGGATGAACTCCGGGACGTGGATCACGTTCCCGGCGAGCCGGCTGCGCTCCTCGGCGCCGGCCAGACGGGGCGGCACGACCTCCTCGCCACCGGCGAACTCGGTGACGTAGAACTCGCCACGACCGGCGTCGTCGACGACCACCGCCTCGTCGCAGGTCTCGGCGATCGCCTCGTGCGTCGACATGGCGCAGACGGGGCGGCCGAGCACGAGGGCCAGCCCCTGGACCGTGGCCAGGCCGATCCGCACACCGGTGAACGAGCCCGGCCCGCGCGTGACGGCGAAGAGGTCGATCTCGTCCCGCCGGACCCCGCTCTCGGCAAGCAGCCAGTCGATCGACGGGAGGAGCTTCTCGTTGCGCGAGCCCTTTCCCTCCAGCGCCAGCGCGCCGGCGAGCGTCTCGTCGCGGAGGAGGGCGACGGACAGAAGAGGAAGGGACGTGTCTGCGGCGAGGATCAGCATGGGCTCCGCGTGTGCGCCGGCATCTGCAGGTCGACCAGGTCGATCCCGATCTGCCTGGCCACATCCCGGGAGCGCTCGTCGCGGTAGAACTCGCCGTAATAGATTCGGCGGATGCCGGCGTTGGCGATCAGCTTGAAGCAGTTCCAGCAGGGTGAGGCGGTCGTGTAGAGCTCACCGCCCTCGATGGACACGCCGTTCTTGGCCGCCTGCAGAATGGCGTTCGCCTCGGCGTGCACGGTGGTGACGCAGTGGCCGTCCTCGATGACGCAGCCGACGTCTTCGCAGTGGGGAAGACCGCGAATGGAGCCGTTGTAGCCGGTGGAGAGGACGGTCCGATCGCGGACGATCACCGCGCCGACGTGCTTTCGCTGGCAGGTGGCGCGCGTGGCCGCCTGGTGGGCGATTCCCATGAAGTACTGGTTCCAGTCCGCTCGCAAGCGGGCGCATTCTAACGTGCGGGGGGAGAGGCGAAGTTGTGTGATGGAGATCACAAGGAAGGGAGCGGCCGGATCACAGTTATTGGGATCCATAAACCGAGACATGCGGCCTGATGGACACAATATGGCGTTGCGCCATATTTTCTCCATGGAAGTCTCTCAGTTTCGGGGAGTTGTGCCGATGCCAGCTCATTCCAAAAGCGCCCGTTCACGAGGGAGTTTCCCGTTGACTCTGCCCATCTGATCTTTACAATACGCCTTCACGGAGTCGGCCCCGATTGAACGAGTTGCAGAACGGGAGAGACGGATGGACAAGCGCTTTTCAACGATCATCTTCGTCCCGCACGCGCGGGCCAAGTTCAGAAAGTTGAAGGTCTCGCACCGGCTGCTCTTCTCCATCGTCTCGCTGGTCACCACGTCCCTCTGCCTCTCGGCGTTTTTCTCGGTCCAGTACTTCACCTCCCTCTCGCAGACGCACGAGCTGTCGAGCCTCCGCCGGGAAAACCGCGACCTGCAGGTTGCCAACGAGCAGTTCAGCAGGTCGGTCGAGTCGCTCCGCACGCAGCTCCGAACCGTGGAAGACAAGACCCGCAAGCTGGCCATCATCGCCGGCATCACCACGCTCGATGAGACGAGCCAGGGCGGCGTGGGCGGCACGCGCAGCGACGACATCGCCGTCCCGTTCCGCGACGACATCGACAAGATGAGCTTCCGCTCTCATCGGCTCGAGCGCGACCTCTCGGTCCTCGAGGAGAAGTTCGTCGCCCAGTACCACCTGCTCGCCACCACCCCCTCCATCGCCCCCGTCCGCGGCATCCTCACCGATGGATTCGGCGGGCGCTCCGACCCCTTCACCGGCGAGCCGGGGCAGCACGCCGGCGTGGACATCTCCTCGGCCATCGGCCAGCCGGTGCGCGCGCCCGCGGACGGCACCGTGGTGAAGGCGATGTGGGAGGGCGGCTACGGGAACGTCGTGTACCTCGCGCACGGGAACGGCTACTCGACCCGCTACGGTCACCTCTCCGGGTTCGCCGCCCGCCCCGGCCAGCGCGTGAAGCGGGGCGACGTGGTCGGCTACGTCGGCTCCACCGGCCGCTCGACCGGGCCGCACCTGCACTACGAGGTACGGCTGAACAACAAGGCGATGAATCCGCTCGAGTACATCCTGAACGCGTTCTGAGCCCTCAGCTCGCCGCGGACACGCCGCCTTCGGGCGGCTTTTTCATTTCCACCACCAGGTACGGGTTCAGCGCCGACGTTGCGATGACGCCTCCGGCCACGGCGAGGAAGAGAGCCGCCGGCCAGGCCAGGAGCTTTCCATACCAGTGGCGGCCGACCTGGCGGAAGGCAAACCGGCGATGCGGCGATCGCGCCCTGACGTCGATCGGCGCGGCGGCGTTTCTCGCGTAGCGCTCGATCTGGCGATAGGTCGGCAGAAAACCCTCGTCGCGCCGGTGCCACCGGGCGCGGCCGCCCACCGTGCCGTGCCAGAAGTCGATCGGGAAGGCGCCGTTCGGGCAGTCGATGAAGACGCGCCCGCCCGGCCGGATCACGCGAAGCAGCTCGGCCAGAAACGCCTCCCGCTGCTGGTCGCGGTCGGGGCGCGGGGTGACCCGGTAGAGGGCGCCTCCCTCCTCCTCGACTCCGATGTGCTCGATGACGCCGGAAGAGACCACGACGTCGAACGCCGCATCCTCGAACGGGAGGCGCAGAGCGCTGGCCACGGCCAGACGGTCGCGGTTCCGCCGCTCACGCCACTGCCACTTCCGCAAGGCCGACAGATCGATCCCCCAGGCGTCGAAGCCGCGCTCGAGCAGAACGTCGACCGAGACGCCGTTCCCGCACCCGCAGTCGAGCACACGGGCGCCCGGCTCGATTCGAGGGGCGTAGAAGCGCTCGATCCGCCACCGCGCCCCTTCGATCTCCGCCTCCAGGCCACGGCGATGCTCGGCGGTGAGCTGCTGCTCCGACTCGAACACGTCGTAGTAGCGGCCGCCGGAGAAGTCGGCGATGCCGCCCGACAGCGGATAGAGAGCACCGCAGCCGGTGCAACGAAGCGTCTCCGGGGCGCCGGCCAGCGTCGAGCGGCAGGCGGGGCAGCGAAACGTCACTTCTTGCTTTTACGACGCCCGGAGGTACCAAGTCCATAGCCAAGTGTGTCGTATGCCGTCGGGCGTCGAGGCGCGGGCGACCGAGTGTGAATTCTCTGGCGGGTTGACCGACAAGAGCCGGGCCCGGTCTTTGACTCTGTTCTAGTGCGGCGTGACCGTGGTGATCTGGTTGTTCCGCACATTCGTGATCGTCAGCAGCGGCCAGTAGGGGCTCGTGCCCTCGATGGTGACGCGCACGCGGTCGACGACCCAGCCCTGAAAGATCGAGCTGGCGTCGATCGTACGAGGGGCGCTGGCGGGCACCGGCGGATCCGTCGGTCCGATCAGAATGAACGTCCGCTGGGTGAGCAGATCCCCTGACGGCTCCGCGTAGACCCGCACCATGAACGACGAACCGAGGTTCTGGGGAGCGGTGTACAGCCGCAGCATGACCCGGCCGTGCGGCTGGAGCGGCACATTCAGCAGAGTTCTCCTCCCGCTTCTCACATCGGAGCCGCGAGCCACAGGAACTTCCGTTCCGATCTGCTCCAGTCCCTGGTTGAGGTCGCGCACGCGCAGACTGAAATGAACGTCGGCGCTGCGCGTGGAGGGGACGTAGAGGTACACACCGGGATCGGTCAGCGAGTCCGGCTGTACATCGATCAGCCGCGTCGTGCCCGCCGGTACGTCGATCCGCCGATTGCATGGACCCTCCAGCCCGATGAAGAAGCACTTCTCCGGGAAGAGGTTCACCGGCTCCGGCCCGTCGTTGCGGACCCACAACTCGGCGAACCAGCGCGCGCCGCCGGTGGCCAGCGTGGCCGAATCGAAGGGAACGAGGACCTGTTCGTACTGCGTCTGCGCGC
>DATLEX010000107.1:0-2244 GCA_035525045.1 Thermoanaerobaculia bacterium
GCCGGTCGCGCCGGCCTCTGGCCGGTGCGGCGTGAGTATCGGTGGAGCGCGATCTCTCCCCAAGGCCCGGCCGTCGCGAGATCCGGCCGGGCGAGACGCCCGGCAACCGGCGGGCGAGACGCCCGCGCTCCAGACGCCGGCCTTCAGCCGGCGCTGGGGCGGCTTCGCCGTCCCAGGACCGACGCAGTCGGTCCAGGCCGAGCTTTTAAGCTCGGCCCTCGTGGTTGGGCGGTTGCGGAGGGAACGACGGGTTGTTACGCGCGAACCTGCATCCGATCCGCGAGCGCCAGGGCCTCTTCGAAGGCGGCCTTCAGGATCGAGAATCCCTCCAGCCCGACGCTCAGGCGCACGAGCCCGTCCGTGATGCCGCGCGCGACCCGGTCCTCCCGCGGCACGGCGGCGTGCGTCATGCTCGCGGGATGCTGGATGTAGCTGATCACGCTCCCCAGACTGACCGCGAGCTCCATCGGCGTGTCGTGGCGGGCGAAGTAGTTCATCAAAGCGACGGCCGGTTCATACCCTCCGGTCATCTCGAACGAGATCATCGCTCCGCCGTTGCGCATCTGCGCGCCGACCAGATGATGCTGCGGATGGCTGGGCAGGCCGGGGTAGTCGACCCGGCCGACTCCGGGCTGATCCTGCAGCCACTCCGCCAGCTTCTGCGCGGTCTTCGCCGCACCCTCCATCCTCTGCGGGAGCGTCTGCACGCAGAGGGAGTTGAGCCAGCTGTCCATCGGGCTCGGAGTCGGCCCGAGGTCCTTCGCCATGGTGAAGAACTCATTCGCCATGAACCGGAACGGCCCCAGAACGTGTCCGCCGATCGATGTCGAGTGGCCGTTGACGTACTTCGTGAGGCTCTGCACGACGACATCGGCCCCAAGCCGGAACGGCTGCTGGATCCAGGCGCTGCAGAACGTGTTGTCGACGACGAGCAGCGCGCCGTACCTCGTGGTCACGCGCGCGGTCTCCCGAATGTCCGCCATGCCGAGATTCGGGTTCTCCGGACTCTCGAGGAACACGACGGAGACGTTCGGGTTCTCGGTGAGACAGCGGTCGATCTCACGCGGGTTTGTCGTGTCGACGAAGAAGTGCCCGATTCCGAACCGGTCGGTGAGCGTGCGGAGCAGGCTGTCGGTGCAGCCGTAGACGTTGCCGGCGATCACGGCGTCTCCGGTGCGGAGCAGAGAGAGGAGCGTGGTCGAGACCGCGGCCATTCCGGACGCGAGCACCATGCTGCCGATCGTCGGCTCCCTCTCGTCCGCCGCCAGCGCGCGATCGATCACGTGCTGGCATTCCAGCTGGAACAACACCTTCTCCAGGTATTCCGTCGTCGGGTTGCCGAGGCGGGTGTAGATGCGCGCGAAGGGCTTCTCCCCGCTCTTCGAGGTTCCGATGAAGCGTTCCGCGCCGTCGCGGGCGCTCCTGAACGCGAACGTGCTCCTCTGCTGGATCGCGGGAAGTCCCGTCCCGACGCAGAGGGAGGTGAACCTGTCTTCATCGAGAAATGGCTCGTCCGAGACGACGTACTCTCTCTTCCGATCCTGCCACCAGTCCCACCACTCGAATCGAGGCATGCGGGCGTCCCCCTGCGTTCCACAATGCAATCCGCCGCCCAAATGAGGGAGGACGGGCGTCACGGGGAGGGGTGACGGGGGAACGAAAGGCGAATGCAGAATGTAGAATGCAGAATGCAGAATGTAGAGGCCAGAAAGGGTGATCGACACGATCTACGTTGCCGGGAATGTTGAATGTTGAATGTTGAATGTTGAAAGCGCCACGGCGGTCCCTTCACATTCAACATTCAACATTCAACATTCACCGACTCACGCCGGCTCCGCTGCCTCCGGCACTGGCCCGGGCGCTGCCGCCTTCCGTGCCGACGTCTTCCACAGCCTCCCGAACCACGACGCGGCTCCTTCGACTCCCATATCGATGTACGGAAGGATGATCAGGGTCAGAAACGTCGACGAGATCAGCCCGCCCATGACCGTGCGCGCGAGCGGAAAGTAGAAGAGTCCGCCGACGTTGGACCCGCCGATGGCGAGGGGGAGCAGCCCCGTGACGGTCGTCGCGGCGGTCATCAGGATCGCTCTGAGCCGGTCGCGGCCCGCCTGGAGGACCGACTCTTCGCGGGTCATCCCCTGCTTGCGAAGCTGGTTCATGTGGTCGAGCAGGACGATGCCGTTGTTGACCACGATCCCCATCAGGATGAGCAGGCCGATCTGCGCCATCAGGTTGAACGGC
>DATLEX010000125.1:0-38901 GCA_035525045.1 Thermoanaerobaculia bacterium
GGGGTCGATGCGCTGCAGGATGCGCCGGTACTGCGCCTCCGATCCGAAATGGCTGGCGATGTCCTCGATTCCGTAGAACTGCGCCCCGTTCGGCCAGAGGTAGGTGAGGAAGGCGGCGAAGCGGAACGGAGGGGGCTCGGCCTGCAGGAAATCGGTCACCCGGGTCGCTCGGACGGCGCTGTCCTGCGGCTTGAGGTACGGGTGGAAGGTCCCGGCGAACACGCCGAGGTCCCAGGCCACGGCGCCGGCGAGCACGACCCCCGCCATGCGGGCGCCCACTCTGAGCCGGCCGCGGAAGAGCCGCGTGACGAGCGCCGCGCCGGCCGCGGCGAGAAACCCTGCCGTCACCGGAAGGACGAGGCCCAATCTGGCCAGCGCGGTGTACTTGAAGCCGGGCAGCTCGCCAACCAGCGCCGGAAGCGGGGTCAGGCCGAACATGCAGAGGAGGATGATCACCGCCGCGCCGGCCCAGAACCACCGCCGCTTCCGGCGGTTCATCAGCGCCAGGAGGGCCAGCGGAACGGTGATCACGCCGATGTACACGGTGGCCTCGAGGAAGTTGTTGAGCGGGCCGAGCGAGGGATCGCCGACCCAGTTCTTCCACACCGGATTTCCGAAGCGCTGCGGCTCGAAGAAGCTCCTCCAGTGCGAGAGGGGGAAGAACCGCGCCGCTATCTCTTCGCGCATGGCCAGATACCCGCTGCGGCGGAGGAACTGCACGAAGGGGACGATGAAGGGAGCGGCGATCATCAGCCCGAGGACCGCGCCGGCCACGCTCCCGGCGAGGCGGGTCAGCGGCAGACGGCGCTCGCGGACGGCGAGAAACATCGCGTACGCCACGGCCAGATAGGCCCCGTAGGCCATCGTGGAGGGGAACCCCGCCAGGGCGTAGGAGAGCGCGATCAGCGCCACCACGACCACCGGCGTCCTCTTCCCGTTGAAGGCGCGTCGCACGATCCACAGGAGCGCCGGGTAGAGGGCGGTGGCGTTGGTGGCCTGCCAGAGCCACCGCGTCGTGTAGACGCCGGCGCCGGCGATGACGATCGCTCCCACGGCCGCGCCGACCTTGCCGATGCGCTCCTCGCGCAGCCAGGCGTACGCGAACCAGAACGCCACGTGGATCTTCAGCAGAATGATCGCCGTGTAGACCCAGGTCAGCGGGAGCAGCAGCGCCGGGAAGAAGACGAAGGGAGAGAGGACGGCGGAGCCGGACGAGCCGTAACCGGGGACGCCCGAGCCGATGTAGGGGTCCCAGTGGAACGCCTGCGCTCCGCGCTCGAGCATCGACATCACGGGGAGCCAACCCGTGGGAGGGTCGTTCATCAGCGAGTTCTGCACGCGGATGATGGAGGGCGGGCGGTGCGAGGCCCATGGCTCGTAGGAGTAGAAGATGTCGTTTGGCGACACGATCCGCCCCATGAACAGGAGCGGAAAGAAGACCGCGAAGTGAAAAACGGCCAGAGCGACGATGGCGGCCCGGTGCTTGCGGAGTTTCGCGGCCAAGCTGCGGAGAGTTTATCCTGCGGCCGCCCATGCGCAAGGCACTCCTCATCGCCGCGGAGGTCGACCCGCGGCTGGCCCGTCTGCTCGCGGCCGACGGACGATTCGAGGTCCGCGTTCAACCGGCGCGGAGCGAGGCCGAGCTGGCCGCCATCGTGGGCGGAGCGCACATCGTGGTCACTCGGGCGTACAACCGCGTCAGCAGGGAGGTGATCGAGGCCGGCACGAACCTCGAGCTGATCGCCCAGGCCACCAGCGGCATCGACAACATCGACCAGGAGGCGGCCCGCGAGCGCGGTGTGGCCATCTGCAATCTCCCGGGCGAGAACGCCAACGCGGTGGCCGAGCTGGTGATCGGGTTCATCCTCGCCCTGACCCGCACCGTGCCCTTCTACACCCGCCAGGTTGCGGCCGGCGGCTGGCCGCGCCACGACTGCGCCACTCGTCACGAGATGCGCCACTACCGCCTCGGCATCGCCGGCCTCGGAGAAGTCGGGCGCCGCGTGGCCCGCCTCGCTTCCGCATTCGGCATGGAGCCGCGGGCCTACGACCCCTACCTCACCGGCGCCGACTTCGAGGAGCGCGGCGCGGCCCGCCTGCACACACTCGAAGACCTCCTCGACGGCTCCGACATCGTCACGCTCCACGTGCCGCTGACCGCCCAGACTCGCCGCATGATCGATGCCTCCGCCATCCATCGCATGCGCCGGGGAACGATCCTGATCAACGTCGCGCGCGGCGAGGTCATCGATCAGCCCGCCGCTCTCGAAGCCCTTCGCGCCGGTCACCTCGGCGGACTCGCCCTCGACGTGCTCGAGCAGGAGCCTCCCCCCAGCCCCCTTCCCGACGACCCACGCCTCATCCTCACTCCCCACATCGGCGGCTGTACGCACGAGTGTCGCAGCGCCCTGGCCGAGAAGCTGTTCGCGAGGATCAGTGAGTTTTATGACCGGCCACCGTCTCCCCGTCCCGAAGGACGGCCGTGACCAGATTCACCCCGAAGTGATAGACCAGGTGGAGGTAGGAGGGGGCGTCGATCAGGACCAGGTCGGCGCGCTTGCCGGCTTCGATCGAGCCGGCCTCGCCGGCCAGGCGCAGCGAATGGGCGCCGTTGAGGGTGGCGGCGGTCAGCGATTCCTCCACGGTCATCTTCATCTTCAGCGTGGCCAGTTGCATGACGATCTGCATCGACTCGGTCATCGACGAGCCGGGATTGCAGTCGGTCGAGAGCGACACCAGCGCCCCCTGGTCGATCAGATCCCGCGCCGGAGCGAAGCGCTCCGACATCAGAAAGAGGCTCGTACCGGGAAGGAGGTTGGCCACGGTGTCCGACGCCGAAAGGGCGCGAATGCCCTCGCCGGAGACGTGCATGAGGTGATCGGCCGAGGCGCAGCCGAGCGAAGCGGCCAGCGAAGCTCCGCCCGTATCGCTCAGCTCGTCGGCGTGGAGCCGCGGGATCATGCCCAGCTCCGCCCCCGCCCGAAGCACCCTTTCTCCCTGCTGCCGCGTGAAAACCCCCCGCTCCACGAACGCGTCGCAGAACACGGCCAGCCTCTCCTCGGCCACGGCAGGAAGGATCTCCCCGATGATGGTGGAGACCCACCCCTCCCGCGCCGCCTCGCTTCCCCGGCTCTCCGGCGGAAACTCGTGCGCGGCGAGGCAGGTGGCGACCAGCCGCACCGGAGAGATCGCCGCCGCCGCCCGCACGGCCCGGAGCTGCTTCAGCTCGCACTCCTTGTCCAGCCCGTAGCCGCTCTTCGCCTCCGCCGTGGTGGTCCCGTAGCGCGCCATGGTCCCGGCCCGGGCCACGACGCTCCCGGCCAGATCCTCTTCGCTCGCCGCCCGCGTGGCGTGCACGGTGGAGGAAATGCCACCGCCCGACGCGGCAATCTGCTCGTACGTCTCCCCCTGCAGGCGGCGGTTGAATTCCGACTCGCGATAGCCGGCGAACGGCAGGTGGGTGTGCGAGTCGACGAACCCGGGCAGCGCCGTGGCCCCCCCGGCGTCGAAGTCGGCATCGATCGCCGATCGGATCGCCGCAGGCATGTCCCGCTCGCGGCCGGCGAACGCGAACCGGTCGCCCTCGACGACGATGGCCCCGTTCTCGATCACGAGCAGCTCGCGCATGGCCCGCCCGCGGAGGCCCGTGCGGCCCACGGGCGTGGCGATCTGGCGGAGGTTGTGGATGAGGAGCATCTTCGTGATTTTGGATTTTGGATTTTGGACTTTGGATTCCCACGCCTCGCGGTGGGCGGGCAATCCAAAATCCAAAACCCAAAATCCAAAATCGATCAGCTTCCGTGCCGGTTGGCGCGGAACAACGTCGTGATGGGCTGCTCGTTCGCCTCTTCCTCGGCGTCGAGCATCAGGAGTTGCTGGATGATGTCGAGCGTCGTCTGCAGCTTGTTCCGGGCCACTTTCCGCTCGACCTTCAGGTCCTGAATCGCCTTTTCCAGGTCGGCCACGCGCTGCATGGCCTGGCCGACGAGGCGCTCGGAGAGCAGCTCGGCGTCCTTGACGATCAGCTCGGCGTCCTTGTGGGCCGTGGCCCGGACGTCCTCCGAGACCTTCTGGGCCGAGAGAAGCGTGTCCTTGAGGATCTGCTCGCGGTGCGAGTGGTCCTCGAGGTCTTCGCGCAACATCGCGTTCTCCCGGCTGAGGCGATCGACGTCGCGCACCAGGCGCTCGAGGTCCTCGGCGACCAGGTGCAGGTAGGCCCGCACCTCGTCCACGTTGTAGCCCTTGAATTTTCTGGAGAACGTCTGCTTCTGGATGTCCAGCGGTGTGAGATACATGTCACCCTCCCGTCCAGTTCACCCCAGAAGTATAGCCCTGTACAGCGCCGCCACCAGCCCGCGGAGGATGAAGATGGCCAGGAGGAGGAGCAGCGGCGACCAGTCGATCCCGGCCGTGTTCACCCGTCGCAGCATCCGGCGGAACGGGCGCAGGAAGGGATAGGTCATGCGCCCGAAGATGTCGTTGAGCTGCTCGAGGACGCCGAAGAACTGCCGGTGCCGCCAGCGGAATGAGCTCTGGCCGGCAAAGAAGAGGATCCAGGAGAGGACGACCCAGATCACCACCAGCCACTGGACGACGACCAGGATGATCAGGACGGCCTGAAAGAAGGGTGCGATGAATGGTGCCACGCTGGTCAACCTCTGCTTCCGAAGATGGCGCGCCCGACGCGGAGGATCGTGGCGCCCTCCTCGATGGCCACCTCGAAGTCGTCGGTCATCCCCATCGAGAGCTGGTGCAAGCCGAGATCCTCCTTCAGGTTTCTGAGACTGCGAAAATGCGGCCGGGTGGCCTCCGGGTCCCCGAGCGGCGGAATGGCCATCAGGCCGAGGAGGGAGAGGGAGTCGATGGCCCGGATCGCCGCGGTCAGGGCGGGAACGTCGGCGGGGAGGGCTCCCGCCTTCTGCGGTTCCCCGGCGATGTTGACCTCGATGAGCACGTCCTGTCGCTTGCCCGCCGCGGCGGCGGCGCGGCCGGTCTTCCCGGCCAGCGACGGCGAATCGATCGAGTGGATCACGTCGAACAACCGTACCGCATCCTTCGCCTTGTTGGACTGCAGGTGCCCGATGAGGTGCCAGTGCGCGAGGCCGCTCACGGCGGGCTTCTTGTCGCGCGCCTCCTGGACGCGGTTCTCCCCGATATCGGTCGCGCCGGCGGCGATGGCCGCCTCGACCGCAGCCGCCGGAAAGGTCTTCGCCACCGCCACGAGCGTGACCCCCTCGCGCCGGCGGCCCGAGCGGTCGCAGGCGGCGACGATCCGGCGCTCGACGGCGATCAGGTTGGCGCGGATCTGATCAGGTCCCAGCATCGCGGCGGCGCTCCACCGACCGCCCCGCGGCGCGGTCGACGGCAAGGTTGGCCAGACGGTCGGCGTCCTTGTTCCCAGCTCTGAGCGTGTGGCGGATGGAGAAGGTCCGGAACCGGCTTGCCATCCCCCGGGCCTGCTGGTGCAGGGGGATCAGGTTGGGATGCTTCACGCGGTAGTCGCCCAGCATCTGCCTGACCAGGAGCTCGGAGTCGGAGACCACCTCCACCTCCGTTGCCCCCTCCTCGGCCGCCACGCGCAGTGCCTCGAGCAGCGCCTCGTACTCGGCGACGTTGTTGGTGGTCAGGCCGAGGTACCCGGCGATCTCGATGATCTCACCCCGCCCGGTGGTCATGTGGACACCATAACCCGCCGGGCCGGGATTTCCTCGCGACGCACCGTCGATGAAGGCGGTCACCTTCAGGATGCGGTCTTCTCCAGGTAGAGGATGCGATGGCAGCCCTCGCAGCGGGCCAGCTCGCCGCGCTTGAGCTGCTGGAACAGCGCCGGACGGATGCGGGTCCGGCAGGCGCTGCAGGAGTCGTTCACCACCGGGGCCACGGCGATGCCGTGGCGCTGCCTGTAGATCTTGTGGAACTCGTCGCGAAGGCGCTGGGGAATGCCGGCCTCGATGGCCTCGGCGCGCTTCCGGAGCTGGTCCGCTTCCTTCCGCAGGTCGCCGAGGGACGCCTGCCACTCGGCGTAGGCGGCGTCGTAGCGCGACTTGAGGTCGCCGTGCTCCTCCTTCCGCTCATCGAGCCTGGCCTGCAACGCCTCCGATTCGCTCATGCTCTTGAGCACCGAGTCCTCGAGGTCCTTGACGTGCTTGCGGGTGGCGTCGATCTCCTTCCACGCCGCCGCGTACTGCTGCTGATTCTTCACCTGCATGAGCTGGCCCTGGTACTTCTTGAGCAGTTCCTGCTGGTCGCTCAGCTCACCGTCCACCCGCCGGCGCTCCTTGGCGATCTGCTCGAGCGACTGCATCAGCTTCGACATTTCCTCCTCCGCGGCCTGGTACTCCCGATCGACGGCCGCGAAGGACTCCGGCTTCTGGGTCATCTGCTTTTCACGGTCGGCCAGTTGCGTCAGGACGGCCTGAAGCTCCCACAGTTTCTCGACCTCAATGCTCAACGATCGTCTCCTTGAAACAAAAAAGGCGTTCCCTGGTCGGAACGCCTGTGCAGGCCGGATCGTCTCCGCGCGGCATGCAACACCTCGGGACAATGTAGATTGAAACAGCCATCGCGCTTGGTGGGTCCACCAGGATTCGAACCTGGGACCTGCCGGTTATGAGCCGGTAGCTCTGACCGCTGAGCTATGGACCCGGACGCGCGATTCTAGCGAAAAAAGCGACGCGGCGGCAGGTGAGATTTCCAGCCGCCACGAATCGCGCAGACGGCGCGGCCTCAACGGCGCTCGACGTAGTCGCCGATCTGCATGGTCCGGCGCATGGCCACGATCTTCGCCGTCGCCGTGCGCGACTCGGTCGTCAGCACACCGATCTCGCCGAGAATCTGGCGCGGCTGCCCGGCGATCGGGCTGTCGCGGTACACGACCAGGAAATCGCCCGGCTGAATGGCATCGTCCCGCCCGAGGTTGATCTGCACCAGGTTCCCCTCCCCGAGAGCCAGATCCCAGTCCTGCGAGTCGACGATGAAGCCCGCCGAGCGGCCGCTGGGCTCATCGCAGAACCCAGGCAGGCTGGGGATGCGCGCGATCGGAATCGGCAACTGCGGCACCGGCTTCAGACGCGTCCCGATCTTGATCTCCCGGCATGCCTGCGTGATCACGGCCCGGGAGCGATCCCCCTCCGCGCAGAGGATGCGCAACTGCCCCTGGAAGTTGTAGTGGCGGCCGATCACCTCGTTCGTCCGCGGATGAAGGATCATCTCCGCCGGCTCGATGACCATGTACGTCTCCCCCGCCACGAGCCCCGTGGCGGTGCCGCCGGAAACGAACACCAGATCGCCCGGCGTGACCCCCGCCTCCTGCACGCCGAGGATGCCCGGCTGGTACATCACCTCCACGTCCTCGAACCCCTCCACGAAATTCGGCAGCGCCTCGTCGGGATGTCCGATGTACCCGTAGCAGTAGACGTCGGCCTCCGTGCCGAGGGGGATGGGCGGAATCTCCCTCCGCATCTGGGCGGCGACGATCCCCGTCTGCGGCTGGGGCTGCGGCACTTCCGCCGGCACCCCCGTGACGGTCGTATCGGTGGTGACCACCGCCTGCGACGCTTCTCCCTCGATCAGCAGCACGTCGCCCGGGTAGATCCAGTGGGCGTCGGTGATCCAGGTGTTCGACTCCCAGAGCTGCGGCCACAGATAGGCGTTCCCGTAATACTGCTGCGCCAGATCCCACAGCGTGTCGCCGCGGACGATCGTGTGCGTCCGCGCGTTCGGGGGATAGGTCGCCGGATCAGGGGGGTAATACGCCGTCCAGTGGTCGCCGATCCGGTGGAGCTGCTGCGGCGGACGCGTCGGCTGCCTCTGCTGAGCCACCAGCGGAAGCGCCAACGAGAACAGGAGAACGGGAGCCACCCAACGCACACTGACCATCTGTCCCCTCCCAGGTCCTTTTGGAACGTGGTTCAGCGCAACGTTAGCGCAGAGGGTGGTCTGGCGTCAAATCATTGAGGCCCTGAGACCTTACGCCTACCGTCCCGCCCCCTCGGCTTGCTCCGGGGCGGTTGACCGGTCCTGCTCGAACTTTTTGAGTTCCTTGGTGTGGCGGTCGTAGTTCACCAGGACCTTCTTCACGTACGTCTGGGTCTCCCGGAAGGGGGGGATGCCGCCGTAGCGCTGCACGTTGCCCTCGCCGCCGTTGTAGGCCGCCAGCACGTGCTTGAGGTCGCCGTTGAACCGCTTGTCGAGGTACTTGATGTACTTCACCCCGGCGTCCACGTTCTGCTCCGGGTCGTACAGATCGCGGGCGCCCATCCAGCGGCCGGTCCGCGGCATGAGCTGCATCAGGCCCGCTGCGCCAGCGTGGGAGCGGGCGCGGACCTTGAACCGCGACTCCTGCTCGATCACCGCCGCGACCAGAGCGGGGTCGACGTCGTACTTGGCCGCCTTCTCATGGATCAGCGCCCCGTAGGGAATGCTCTTGACGAAGAACTCCCGCCGGATGGCGTCATTGATCCGGGCCATCTCCGCGTGAAGGATCTCGTCGGCCCCCCTCAGATCGGCCAGCCAGGCGCTCTCGTCGAAGATGCGCAGTTGCCGCGAGACGTAGCGGTCGGGAAAGACACGGGAGAGCCTGAAGAGAGTCTTGCCGGCGAAGCCGTCGCCGAGGGAGGCCACGACCTGCCCCTCCTGGCCTGCGCGCCGGACGACGTCGACGCTGTGGTGGTTCCTCTCGATCAGGAAATGCACGTCGCTGAAGCTCTCGGAGAGGCCTCCGATGAAGAGCGCCGCGCCGATCAGCAGCGTCGCCGCGCCGCGGCCGCCGAGGAGGCGGACGATCGGGCTCCGGCCGGACGTCTGCCGCAGCCGGGCCAGGCGCGTGGAGAGTCGATCGGTGATCGCGGTGGTTTTCATCGCCTTTTCCGAAGTTATCTATAGTAAAAGACAACTCATAGCGGAGGTGAAAACGGAGGAGGAAGGAGAGTTATTGCGAGTGGGAGAAATGAGTTCTAACCGGTGATGCATCAGTGACTTACTCGCAGAATACCTCAGCCGAAAAACGGGCAATTCTGGTGTCTTCCTCCCGCCAGGCCCATGCGTGGAGACCCGCCTTGAGGCAGGCGTGACGGAGAAACGTCTCGCGATCCCAGCTCCGCTCGGAGGCGACCTGCGGCAGCAGAAGGCCGGCGAAGGAGCCGCGGCTCACGATCAGCCCGTCCCGGCCGCAGACGATCTCGTCGATCGCCGACACCGGCACGACCGGCCCCATCACGGAGATCTCCAGGCCGACGAGGGGAAACTCCTCGCCGCGCAGCGGGGGGAAGCGGGGATCACAAAAGGCGGCGTTCACGGCACTCTGTGCCACGGCACGGCAGAGAGGATCGACCGCGGCGACCGAGCCGATGCACCCCCGCAGTTGCCCGTCGCCCGCCCTCAGGGTCACGAATGCGCCGGAGGGGCGGCGCAGCGCCTCGTCATGGCCGGCGGGATCGATCGCCAGCGACCGCCCTTCCAGCCGGCTTCCGATCGAGTCACGGGCGATTCGGAGGAGCGTCGTCTGCTGAGCTGGAGTGAGCATGGGCCCGGTTCCGGTAAATGAGCATCAGGTTGCGGACGTACACCACGATCCCGGCACTCTGTCCGATGATGAATACCGGGTCGCGACGGTGAATTGCATAGAGAGCGGTCACGATGCCGCCGGAGAGCGAGAGGTACCAGAAGATGATCGGGATGTGGCTCGACTTCTTCCGTTCGGAGACAACCCACTGGACGATGAACCGCGCGCCGAAGATCATCTGGCCCATCAGCCCGAACGCCACCCAGAAGTCCCACGTGCGCGGGTCGAGAGGAGACATGGAGGAAAGGTAACAGGTGTCATTCCGAGCGGAGCGAGGAATCCGGGCGGGTGGGCGGCACGCTGCGTCTCCCCTCCCGCCCGGATCCCTCGCTCACGCTCGGGATGACAGGGTGCCCCTCCTCCCTCACCCGATACCGCAGATTCCTCCTGGCCATCCACCGCACGGCCAGACAATCGGCCAGTCCGCGGAAGGCGCGGTTCGTGGCCCCGTACTTGGAAACGCCGAACCGGCGGGGGCGATGGTTGACCGGCATCTCCACGACGCGATGGCCTTCCATGCGCACGAGGGTGGGAAGGAAGCGGTGCATCCCCGTGAAGAGGCGGACGCGCTCGATGGCCTGCCGGCGGACGAGCTTGAGGGAGCAGCCGGTGTCGGTGATGGCGTCGCCGGTGATCCAGTTGCGCACGGTGTTGCCGATCTTCGACTGCACCTTGCGGGCGAAGGTGTCCCGCCGGTTCATCCGGATGCCGATGACCATGTCCGCGCCGCTCTCCTCGAGCCTGCGCATCATGTGGGGGATGTCGGCGGGGTCGTTCTGCAGGTCGGCGTCGAGGGAGACGACGAGCTCCCCGCGCGCGGCGCGCCAGCCGGCGTCGAGCGCCGCGGTCTGGCCGCTGTTCTTCTCCAGGGCCAGGATGCGCAGCGACGGGTACTGCGACCTGCTCCGGCGCAGCACGGCCAGACTGCCGTCGGTGCTGGTGTCGTCGACGGCCACGATCTCGTAGCTCCATCCCGTCCCGTCGAGCGCGCGCGCGATCTCCTCGAGCAGGATGGCGACGTTCTCTTCCTCGTTGTATACCGGGAAGACGACGGAGAGATACGGCGTCATCGCGGCAGTGTAACGGAGAAGATCTGCTCGAAATTGGCGGTGGTCCGCGCGGCCACCTCGTCGAGGCTTCTGCCCCACAGCCCGGCCAGGAGCTCGGCCACTTTCGCCACGTAGGCCGGCTCGTTCCGCTGCCCTCGGTACGGGACCGGCGCGAGATACGGCGTGTCCGTCTCGATGAGGACGCGGTCGTGCGGCAGGGCCCGCGCGACCTGGCGAAGGGGCTCCGCGTTCCGGAACGTCACGATCCCGGAGAAGGAGATGGAGTAGCCGGCCTCGATGAGCCTTCGGGCCGTCTCCCGGTCCTCGGTGTAGGAGTGGAGGATCCCCCGCACGCCGCGCGCTTCGTCGCTGAGCAGGAGCTCGAGCAGATCCGCGGTCGACTCGCGGTTGTGCACGATGATCGGCAGGCCCCGCCGCTTCGCCAGCGCCACGTGGCGCATGAAGACCTCGCGCTGCACCTCCCGCGGCGAGTGCATGTAGTGGTAGTCGAGCCCCGCCTCGCCGACGGCCACCACCCGCTCGTGCTCCGCCAGCCGCTCGATTTCGGCGAAGGCGGCCTCGTCGCAGTCCTTCGCCTCGTGGGGATGGAAGCCGACCGCGGCCCAGACGTCGTCGTGCTCTGATGCCAAGGCCACGGCCTCCGGCGAGTCCTCGAGCTTCGTCGCCGGGACGACGAACCCCCGCACGCCCCCGGCGCGGGCGCGCTCGAGGTTGCCCGCCGCGTCGGACATGGTGAGGTGACAGTGGGAGTCGGTCAGGCGCACCGTCTGATTCCGCAGTCAGGCTCGTTCGACGAGCATGGACAGGCCCATCCCGCCCGAGATGCAGAGGGTGGCGAGGCCGAGTCTCTTCTCGCGGCCCTGCATGGCGTGCAGAAGGGTGGTGGTGATCCTCGCCCCCGTGCAGCCGATGGGGTGGCCGAGGGAGATGGCGCCGCCGTGGACGTTCAGCCTGCTGTGGTCGAAGTGCAGCTCGCGGTCGCAGGCGATCACCTGCGCGGCGAAGGCCTCGTTCAGCTCGATCAGGTCGATCTCCTCGAGCGCCATCCCGACGTCGGCCAGCAGCCGCCGCGTGGCCGGCACGGGGCCGATCCCCATGACCTTCGGATCGACGCCGGCCTGCGCATAGCCGGCGATGCGGGCCATCGGCCGGAGCCCGAGATGCTCCACCGCCCTCCCCCCCGCCACGAGCATGCTCGCCGCGCCGTCGGTCACGCCGGAGGAGTTCCCGGCATGCACGGTGCCGCCCCTGCGGAACACGGGAGGGAGTCTGGCCAGACTGTCGAGCGTGGTGTCGAAGCGGGGGTGCTCGTCGCGATCGACCACGGTCTCCCCCTTCCTCCCCGGCACGCTCACCGGCGTGATCTCGCCGGCGAAGCGCTCCTCCTCGTAGGCGCGCGCGGTCTTGACCTGCGATTCGACCGCGAACCGATCCTGCTCCTCGCGGGAGATGCCGTACTGCCCGGCCAGCGTCTCGGCCGTGGATCCCATCAACTCGTCGGCGAGGGGACACATGAAGCCGTCGCGCAGCATCCCGTCGACCACCTCGCCGTGCCCCATGCGCACGCCCCAGCGCGCGCCGGTGAGGAGGTACGGCGTGTTCGACATCGACTCGGTCCCGCCGGCCAGGATCACTTCGGCCTGTCCGAGCCGGATCTGGTCGGCGGCGTTCATGATGGCTCGCAGCCCGGAGCCGCAGGCCTGATTCACGGTGTACGCCGGCACCTCGTGACGCAACCCGCTGCGCACGGCGATCTGCCGCGCGACGTTCGGGCCGGCGCCGGCCTGCCTGGCGTTCCCGAAGATCACCTCGTCGATCGCCATCGGATCGATCCCGGCACGGGCCAGGGTCGCCTTCGCGCTCTCGGTGCCGAGCTGCGCGGCGCTGAGCGATGCCAGCCCTCCACCGAATTTCCCGATTGGCGTTCGCACCGCCGCGACGAGAAAAATCTCCTGATCGACCTTAGGCAATGCGTCCCTCCAGAAGCGCGACCACCATCTCCTCGTACGCCCCAACAGCCGCCAGGAGCTCTTTCTTCGAGATCCGCTCCCGCGGCCCGTGCGCGTCGAGAATCGATCCCGGCCCGAACAGAAGCGGTCTGCCCAGGCCGCGGAGATGCGGGACGTCGGAGTTGAAGGCCACCACGCGCGAGGGGGCGCCCTCCGGGACGACCATGAACTGCGGAGGATTGCCGCCGCTCTTGACGATCATGCCGCCGTGAGGGGCGAGGATGCGCTCGAGGCGCGCGCGCACGTCCTCCAGATCGGTGACGACGCGGAAGATCATTTCCGCCTCCGCCTCGCCGGCGATGACGTTGGGCTTCACCCCGCCGCGGACGACGCCGACGTTCACGGTGGCCTTTCCGAGGACCTCGTGCTCGCCCCAATCGGCGGCATGAATCTCGGCGAGGGCGCCGACGAGCCGGTCGATGGCGGAGTCGCCGCGCTCCGGGTAGGCGGAGTGGCCCGGCACGCCCTCGAAGCGCACCGTGCAGGTGAAGGCGCCCTTCGAGGCGCGGGCGAAGGCCGACTCGGTCGGCTCGCCGACCACCACGAACTCCACCCGGAGGCCGGCGAGGTCGATGTTCGCCCTCTTCGCGCCGATGGAGTCGGCCTCCTCCCCCACCACGAAGAGGAAGGCGAAGTCGGTCAGGCCGCGCGCCCGCAGCCTCTCCCCGGCCGCGATCATGGCGGCATAGACGCCCTTGGTGTCGCATGCGCCACGGCCGTACAAGTACTCCTCGTCTTCCGATGCACCGAACCAGGGCGGCACCGTGTCGATGTGCGAGTTCATCACCACGCGCGGCGGCCCCCCGGCTGAGGCGAAGAGGTTGAAACGGGAGTCGCTGACGGGAAGGCGGCGGCAGGTGTAGCCGTGGCGGGCGAGCTCGCGCTCGAGGAACTCGGCCACGGCGAGCTCGTTCTCGGTGGTGGAGGGGATGTCGATGAGCTGGCGCGCCAGCGCGAGGGGGTCGATCATCGAGCGCGCGATTCTATTGTAAGTGGGAGAATGATCCGGTGGACGTGGTCATCGCCGGCCTCGGGCTGATCGGCGGCTCGCTGGGAATGGCGCTGCGGCGGAGCGGATGGCAGGTGGGCTTCGCCGACCCCGCCGTGTCGCTCGAGGAGGCCCTCGCCGCCGGCGCCGCGAGCGAGAAGCGCGAGCGGCTCGAGGCCCGCCTCATCGTGCTCGCCACCCCCGCCGGCGCGGCGATCGAGCTCCTTCGGGGCCTCGAAGGGGCGACCGCCGTGGTGACGTCCGTCTGCAGCACCATGGCCCCGCTCCGGGAGGCGGCGGCCGGGGTCGACTTCGTGGCGGGGCATCCCTTCGCCGGGTCGGAACAGCGCGGGCTGGCCGCGGCACGCGCCGAGCTCTTCGCCGGACGGCCGTGGTTCATCGACCGCGAGGAGGAGCCGGTGATGCGGATGATCGCCGCGGCCGGAGCGCAGCCTGTGGTCGTCGACGCCGCCGAGCATGACCGGATCATGGCCCTCACCAGCCATCTCCCGCAGGTCGTGGCCACGGCGCTGGCGTCGATGCTCGAGAGCGTCGACGCGCGGTTCATCGGCAGCGGCGCCGAATCGATGCTCCGCCTGGCCGGCAGCTCGTACGAGGTGTGGCAGCCGGTCCTCGATCAGAACGAAGCGAACATCTCCGCCGCGGCCGCCGAGCTGTGGCGGGTGATGCAGAGGATCGGCGCGGAGGAGTTCGAGCGCGCCCAGCGGTTCCACGCTCGAACCCGCGAGTCGTAGGACGGTTCCCGCGCTACGCCAGCGTCCGCCGCACGGCCGGAACGATGATCCGCAGCTCGTCCATCAGCTCCACGAACTGCTCGGGGTAGAGCGACTGCGGCCCGTCGCAGACGGCCTTCTCCGGCTCGATGTGCACCTCGATGAGCAGCCCGTCGGCGCCGGCGGCGACGCTGGCGCGCGCCATCGGCATGACCTTGTCGCGCAGACCGGTGGCATGCGACGGATCGACGACGATCGGCAGGTGCGAGAGCTTGTGCACCACGGGGATGGCCGACAGATCGAGCGTGTTCCGCGTGTAGGTCTCGAACGTCCGGATGCCGCGCTCGCAGAGGATGACCTGGTTGTTGCCTCCCGCCATGACGTACTCGGCCGCCAGCAGCCATTCCTGCACCGTGGCGGACATGCCGCGCTTGAGCAGGACCGGCTTGCGGGTCAGGCCGACGGCGGAGAGGAGATTGAAGTTCTGCATGTTCCGGGCGCCGATCTGCAGGACGTCGACGTAGTCGAGCATGGTCTCGATCTGCCCGATCTCCATCACCTCGGAGATGGTGGCCATGCCGAACTCGCGGCCCGCCGCGCGCAGCAGCTTCAGCCCCTCCACTCCCATCCCCTGGAACGAGTACGGCGAGGTGCGCGGCTTGTAGGCCCCGCCGCGAAGGATCTTCGCCCCGGCGCGCGCCACCGCCCGCGCCGTCTCGAAGAGCTGCGTCTCGTTTTCGATCGTGCAGGGGCCGGCCATCACCACCACTTCCTTCCCGCCGATGGCGCATCCGTTGACCTGCACGACGGTGTTCTGCGGGCGGAAGGTGCGGCTGGAGAGCTTGTAGGGCTCGCTGATGCGCACGGCTTCCTGCACGCCGTCGAGCACCTCGAACTCGCGCGGGTCGACCGTGGCCACGTCGCCCACCACGCCGAGGACGGTGTGGTCCGAGCCGGTGGAGCGGTGGACGTCGAAGCCGCGCCGGCTCAGCTCGGCGATGACATGCTCGATCTGCGCCTCGTCTGCTGTCTTCTGCATCACGATGACCATGGGGGTTTGCCTACCTTTCCGACGCCTCGCGCTCGACACGGCGCGACTCGTCGATGATTCGTTCGAACAGACGGCGGACGGAGCCGGAATCGAGCGGCCCTTCCGACCAGCGCTCCGTGTTGGCGAGCACTTCCTTCTCCCGCTCCGGAGAGTAGATGGGGAGGTTCATCACGCCTTTGATCTGGCCGACCTCGATCGCATACTTCGCCCGCTGGTTGAGCAGGCGCACCAGCACCTCGTCGATGCGATCGATGGCTTCGCGCAGCCTGGCCAGCTCGCGCGGCGCGCGCTCCTCCGAGATCGTGAATCGGGCATCGGCCATGACTCCTCCACACAACAAAAAACCCCCTCCCGGTTCGCCGAGAAGAGGTTGCCAGTTGCCGGATCCGAGCGCCCCTTCCCGATGCCGGGGCGCCGCGCACGTGCCCCGAGCTATCTGCCGTAGCGGAAGTAATAGCGGAAGGGAAAGAGGTGCGACATGCGCGCGGCAGGATAGCACGGCGCGTCATCACCATGGGACGCACATGTCCGCATTGGAGGGCAAACCTCTGTCCCGAAATAACTTAACTTCGTCAGGCCGTTAACGGTCGCATGCGGCTCCGCATGCTGCTCGCAGCACTCTTCACCGCCGTGACGGCGCACGCCGGCGTCACCTTCGTCGCTCCGCAGCCGGGAGCGCAGGCCATCGGTGCGCAGCTCCTGGAGGTGACGACCGACGCCGAGGACGTCGATCGCGTGGAGTTCTACGTCGACGGCGTGCTGGCCGGCGTGGCCCGCGCCGCCCCTTACCGCATCGCCTTCGACTTCGGCACCGCTCTCGAGCCGCGCACGGTGACCGCCAGAGTCTTCTCCGGCGGTTATCGCACCACGCGATCCGCGGAGATCGTCACCGCCGCGCTCACCGCGGGCGAGAGCATGAACGTCGACCTGGTGGAAGTCCCGATGCGCGTCCATGCGTCGCGCGCCATCCGGCCGGAGGACATTCGCCTCCGCGAGAATTCAGTCGATCAGGCCATCCGGCAGATCCTTCCCGGCCGCGGGCCGGCGCAATTCGCCTTCGTGGTCGACCGCTCGCTGAGCATGACCGGGGGAAAGCTCGACGCGGCGCTCGACGCGGTGGACCGAGCGACGGCGCTGTTGCGGAGCGGCGACACCGCCTCGCTCATCGTGTTCAATCATCACGTCTCCCGCGCGCAGCCGCTCCGCGCCGATGCCGGCGCAGCCTCCACGCTCGCGGCCACGGTGCCGTCTGGAGGGACGTCGCTGAGAGATGCGGTGGCCGCGAGCATCCGCTCCGGCGCCTCGAGGACGTACGTGGTAGTCATCACGGACGGGGGGGACCGCAACAGCCTTCTCTCGGAGGAGGACGCGCTGCGGCAGATCAGCGGCACGAAGACGGTCGTCTCCGCCGTCGTCCTCGGCCGGCCCGGCTCGTTCCTCGACCAGGCCACCGGGAACACGGGCGGCTTACTGCTGCGGGCAACGGAAGCCAATGTGCGCCGGCAGGTCCAGCACATTCTCGAAGACATCAACGGCCGCTACACGCTCGTCTACCAGAGCAGCGGGACGGCGCCGGGATGGCGGACCATCAGCATCGCGCCGCGGCGGAGCGGGGTGAAGATCGTCAGCGCGCGCACGGGGTACTTCGCCGAATGAGACGCGCACTGGCCGCGGCGCTGCTGCTGGGGTTGCCGGCGATCTCGCCGGCGCAGACCCGTCTCGCCTCCGACTTCGAGATCGCGCAGATGCGGGAGCAGATCGCGAACTCCTCCGGCTTCGTGGCGCAGCTCTCGGGACGCCTGAACCTGGGCGACCTCTACCTCAGCCGGGGTGAGATCAGCACGGCGCGGGCGGAGTACGGGGAGGCGCTCGCGCTCGCCCTCGCCGACCGCGTCGAGGCGCGCCGGGCGTCGGACATGACCCGGTACGCGACCTCGACGGCCTACGCCGGCCTGGCGCAGGCAAAGCTGGGACGGGGCCCGGAAGCCTTCGAGCTGCTCGAGGAAGCGACGCGCTTCACCAGCGATTCGCCGAAGAGCTGGAATCTCTACGCGACGGCCATGTCCATCCTCGGCAGGCCGGGGAAGGGCGCCAGCGCGGCGCACAACGCGGTGACCATCGCCACGGCGGAGCTGCAACGCGCGCCGTCGGTCGCGGGCCGGCTCGACCTCGCCGTCTACCAGTACACGCTGGCCGCGGCGCTGACCGAGAGCGGCGGCGCCGCCGGCGCCGAGCCGCTGCTGCGATTGATCGTCGAGTCGCTCTCCGGCCCGCCCTTCGAGGGAGTGCGCCGGCAGATCGAGCGGAGCGAGTCGTTCGAGATCTACTCCACCGCGCGCGGCGAGGCCGCCGCCTATCTGTCGCTCCTGAACCGCGCGCAGCTCCGCCTCGCCGCCGTCCTGGAGAAACGTGGGGACACCGCCGGCGCGCGGAAGGTCTACCAGCGCGTCCTCGAGCAGCGGAGCGACGACGTCACGGCGCTTTCGGGCCTGGCCCGCCTCACCACCGCGGAGGAGCAGCGGCGATACTTCGCCGCCGCGTTCGACGCCAATCCCTTCTCGCTCTCCCTCGTCCGCGCCTATCAGGACCATCTCGCCGCGGGCTCGTCCGACGCGGCCGACACCTCCACGACCGGCGGGAAGGTGCGCCTCGCCCTGATGCAGATCCATCGCGGGGAGCTTCGAGCCGCGCGCGCCTCGCTCGACGATCTCGATCGCCGGTTCCCCGGCAACACCACGCTGCATCTCCTGCGGGGCGAGATGAACCACCCCACGCCCGCGCCCGCGTTCCTGTCACGGCGCCCCGCGGGGCGCGTCGAGCCGTCGATCGAAGACCTGCGGCATCTCGTCGCCCTCGCCGCCGCGGAGCGGCTCACGCCGGAGCACCGCGCGGCGCTCGACGCGATCACGTTCGCGAGCAGCGTCGTCTTCACAGCCGCCACGGCATCGGGTCCGGGACAGACGATCCTCGCGTCGGGGACGGTCGGAGCCGTTTCCTTCCGCTTCGCCGAGCCGACCGCGTTCGTCGGGTCGTTCGCCGCCGCCACTCCGCTCCGTCTCACCTACCGCATCCTCGGAGTCACGGAGATCGGCGGCGCCGATGCCCTCCTCCTCGAGCCGCTCGGCCTGGAGGTCCCGCGATGATCAGGGCCCGTCTCGCGGCCGTCCTCCTCCTGGCGTTCGCCGCGCCGGCGGCTGCGCAGGTGGTGGCCGGCACGTCGCGCGGCGTGCTCGTCGCGCACGACGGCATCGTCGAGTTGTTCGACGAAAGCGCCAGGCCGATCTGGTCCGCTCCAGGTGTCGATCATGCGGCGAAGGTGATCGTTGCCGGCGAGCGCGCGGCGATCGTCGATCCGTGGGCCAACCAGGTCCGGATCGTGGCGCTGCGCAACGGCGACGGCACGACCACTCACACCGCGGAGACGCCGGTCGACGCACTCTTTCTCCACGGCGATCTCTACCTCCTCGCGCGCGACGCCCGAGTCCTCGAACGGATCGGCGCGGACGGCGCGAGGACATCCGTCAACGTCGCCGCCGATCCCGCGTTTCTCCGCCAGTCGAGCGGTCTGCTCTACGTCTACTCACGCCTGGGAGGGCTGCTGCAGGAGATCGATCCCGCCGGAACGATACGGCGAACCGTCGCCGCCGGCCCGTTCGCCGCCGGCATGGAGGTCGACGGACGGACCGCCTACTTCGTCTTCCCCCGCGAGGCGAAGCTCGTGTCGATCGACCTGGAGAAGATGGAAGTGCGCCGGAGCGTAGCGGCCGGCGGGGCGCCGACCTCGGTGGCGATCACCCGCCGGGGAAGCGCGGTGTCGGCGCCGCTGCTGGCCATCGCCGATCCTGCGGCCAAGCGGCTCTGGATCACGGAAGGCTCGCAGTCCGTCGGGGCCGCCTTCGGCCGGGGATTTCTGCGCGGGCTGCTCGGGCTGGGACTGTTCCGGCCGCGCAGCGCGGAGTTTCCGACGGGAATCGACCGCGTCGTCGCCGGAGGGGGTGTGACCCTGGCGTTCGACTCCGCCACCGGCACGCTGTACCGAGCTCGGGGCTCGGGGGCCGTCCCGTTGGCACAAGGCCTTGCTCCACAGAGCTTTGCGGTGGCGGGCAACCGCGTTGCGCTCTGGAGCGGCGATACGCTGCGCTACGAGCAGTGAACGGTATGGCCGTTGCACAAAAAGGAAATCAGATGGACGACAAGAAACCCTGCGTACGGTGCGATCGGAAGATCGATCCGTACGCCCGAATCTGCCCCTATTGCAACCACGACCAGATCGCTCCTCCCCCCTCGCCGCAGCAGCAATCGGCCGAGGCCGTTGCGGCGTCGGCCGGCTACGTCCCTCCGGCGGAACGAAACTGGCGGCGCCACATGATCATGATCGGCGGCAGCGTTCTGCTGCTGGTCGCCTCCTTCGTCGTCGGGACGATCATCAACCGGGACGATGCCCCGAAAAACGCGCCGAAGCCGGTGACCGGCACGACCGGTGAAGAGAATCGTGTTCCGCGCGCGCGGCGCTCGGACCTGACCCTGGTGCCGGTCAGCGATCAGGCCGCGTTCGAGCAGCCGATCACCAGCGCGCCGATCCCCAATCCTGCCGAGGGGGTGCCGACCGAGTATCAACGGAGCGACGCCACCGCCGTTTCGTCGGTCGAGTACGCCACGCTGGCCCAGCGGGCCCAGGCGGAGCGAAGAGCGGAGCAGGAGCTGGTCGATCCGCGGTCGATCACCACGCCCTCCTACGCGCAGCAGAGACGCCCGCCAGCCGCTCAGGCGCCCCAGACCGCCCGGGCGGAAACGGAGCCGGGCGAGCCGGAGGGCGCGCCGCCGCCGATGACGTCCGCTGCGCGCGAGCGCGGCCTCGAGGCCGACTCGTCTCGGGCGCGCCGGCCGGGCGCCTCAGACGAGCCGGCGCGCGTGGTCCGGTTCACCCGGCCCGTCCCGGAGCATCAACCGCTTCCGCGGATCAACGTCTCCCAGCCCGTGACCGCCCGGCTGCAACTGACCATCGGCGCCGATGGACGGGTCAAGCAGATCCATCTGAAGAACAGCGTTCCGGGCCACACCCCCGAGCTGATCACGGCGGTGCAGAGGTGGCGATTCAAGCCGGCGACCGAGAACGGCGTTCCGGTAGCGGCACCCTTCACCGTCGACATATCATTCGCCCCGGATGAGTGAAGCAGTCTGCGCAGCCTGCGGCCATCGCATCGACCCGACGGCGCGGCTCTGCCCCTACTGCAGCGCCGATCCGCACACGGGTGAGAAGAGCGTCGATACAGAGGCGCTCATGGAGGAGGTCTTCCGCCCGCGGGAGGTCTCCACGTCGGAGAGCGTGATCGAGTATGCGCGGCAGCGGCAGGGGCTGGTCATCGCCGCGGCGATCGTGGTGATCTTCCTCGGCCTGGCGCTGCTGCACCAGTTCGTGACCGCGCGCAGCAACGCCAATCTGTCGCCCGCCCCCGCCGTGCCGCTGACGGAGGTGACCGACCTGAGCAATCAGGCGCCGCGGGAAGAGATCGTGCCGCTGCCAGACCTCGACTTCCAGCACAGCGGCCGGGCGCGGAGGATGCGCACGTTCATCGTCGAGGCAGGAGCGATTCCGCCGCCGGAAGTCGCTGCTGCGCAGCAGGCAGCGCAGCCACAGGCGGCGACGGCCAAGCAGACGCAATAGATGTCGGCCACGCTCATCCTGTCGGTGACCCTGGCCGTGGTGGTGGTGATCGTGCTGGCGTACATGCTGGCGCAGAGGCCGGTCAGCACCGTCCAGCAACTCATCCAGCAACACCGTTACGCCGAAGCAGCCGCGCAGCCTGCCGCCGACTCGGCCGGGCACCTGCATCGCGCCGAGGCCCTCAAGCTCCTCGCCCGCTTCGAGGAGGCCATCGACGAGTACCGGCAGTCGGACGATCCCGCCGCGCGCGAAGGCATCGCCCTGGTTCTGGCACACCTGCGGCACGACCTCGACGAGGCGAAGAGGATCATGGAGCAGACCATCGCCGCGCATCCCGCCATCCAGGAGTTCCAGGCCCTCGGCCTGGCCTTCATCGAGCTCCGACGCGGCGACCGCGAGGCCGCCCTGCGGCTCTACCGCGACAACCTCGAGTTGCTGGAGACGCGCTTCCGCGACGATTACACCGATCCCGATCCCCTCCTGGCGGAGACGCTCGTGCTCTACGCCGAGCTGGCCGCCGCCGACGGCGATGTCGAGCGCGCAAGCGCGCTGCGCGCGCAGGCCGCGGCGTGGGCGCCGGAAAGCGTCTGGGCCGCGGGCCGCAGATAGCGAGGGCGCTACAATCGGGCCTCGCCTCCTCGTGAACAGCAGACTGCAGATCGCTTGTTGCGCGCTGATGCTCGCCGCCGGGTGCGCCGCCCCCGGTGCACGCCCGAGCGCCGCGCTTCCCGATCCCTCTCCCGCCGGCGGTGAGGCGCCCCGCGATCTGCTGGCAAGCCTCGGACTTCGCGCCACGGCGGGCGCCGCCCCCGGCTACGTCGAGGACCGCGCCTGCGCGATGTGCCATGCGGGGATCTACGAGTCGTACCAGGGCGTCGGGATGGCCCGCTCCATGGTGCGCCCGCGCCCCGGGAACCTCATCGAAGACCTCGGCCGCACCTACTTCCACGAGCCGTCGCAGCGCTACTACGAGATGGTCTTCTCGGACGGAGCGCTTCGGTTCCGCCGCTGGCAGCTCGACGAGGGCGGCCAGCGGGTCCACCAGATCGAGCTGCCGGTCGACTGGATCGTCGGCTCCGGCTACCGATCGCGCGTCTACCTCTATCGCACGCCTGGCGGCGAGCTCTATCAGCTTCCCCTCGCCTGGTACCCGCAGGAAGGGGCCTGGGCCATGGCGCCGGGATTCGACCGCGCCGACCATGAAGGGATCGGGCGCCGCGTGAGGCGCGAGTGCCTGTTCTGTCACAACGGCTACCCGGAGGTCGCGGAGGGAAGCGACGCGGCGTGGGCGCCGCAGACGTTCCCCGCCGAGCTGCCGGAGGGAACCGGCTGCCAGCGCTGCCACGGTCCGGGAGCGGAGCACGTCCGGGCGATCGTGCAGGGGCGGCAGTCTGACGAGGTGCGTGCTGCGATCGTGAACCCCCGCCGCCTTCCGCCCGAGCAGCGCGACGCGGTCTGCTTCCAGTGCCACATGTTGCCGGCCGTGGCAATGATCGGCGCGCGGCGCTTCGACCGCGGCGACTACTCGTTCCGCCCCGGCGAGCTGCTGAACGACTACATCGTCCACGTCGACATCGACGAGAAGGGGCGCGAGCGCGAAGAGCGCTTCGAGATCAATCATCACGCCTACCGCCTCTTCCGCAGTCCCTGCTATCAGCAAGGCGGACTCTCCTGCATCGACTGCCACGATCCGCACCGGCCGCTGGCGAGCGACCCGCGCCTCGCCGGCGTCACCAGCGTCTGTCTCCGCTGCCACGAGCGGCACGACATTCCGCCGGACGCGACGGCATCCGCCGGCGAGTGCGCGGCCTGTCACATGCCGCGGCGCCGCACCGAGGACGTGGTCCACGTGACGATGACCGACCACCGGATCCCGCGCGTTCCGCCCGCCGATCCGCTGGCACCGCTCGCCGAGCGCGAACCGGAGATCGACGATGTCACGTTCCTCGATCCGGCCTCCGCGCCGCCGGGCCTGGAGGGAGATGTCTATCGCACGGTGACCGTCCTCCGGGCCACTCCACGTTCCACGGCCGCCCGGGCGCACATGGAGAAGATCCTCCCAGCGGCAGATCTCGAGTCTCCCGTGCCGTGGCTCGATCTGATCGCCGCCGAGCTCCAGCAACAGCGATTCGAGGCCGCCGCCTACGCGATCTCGCTCCTCACGGAAGAGCAGCGCTCGACGCCGCTGGTCGCCGGGTGGCTCGGCATCGCGAAGATCGGCATGGGGCGGACGGAGGAGGGGATCGCGGACCTGCAGCGGGCCGCGGGCGAGGCGCCGGATTCGCCGGAGGCGCAGTTCAACCTCGGGCTGATGCTCCACCGCACCGGGCGGAGCGAGGAGGCGCTGGAGCTGCTCGGGCGCGCGCTCGACCTCCGCCCGAACTTCGTGCTGGCCTGGATCAATCGGGCCGAGGCCCTCGAGGCGCTGGGGAGGCGCGAGGAAGCCATCGCCGCACTCCGCCGCACCTTGGAGATCGACCCTTCGGCGGCGCGCGCCGCCGCCGTCCTCGCCCGCCTCGCGGAATCGCAGGAGTGAACGGCACGGAGATGAGGGCTCAGGGCTCGGGGCTCAGGATCAGAGGGCCAGCTCGTGAAATCTCCCCCGAATGGCCTGCATGGCCGTCGGGGCGGCGACCGAGTGGACGCGGTTCGTGAGCAGGACCATGATCCGGCCGGCGTCGGGATCGATCCAGAGCGACGTCCCGGTGAAACCGGTATGGCCGAAGGCGCGGGGAGAGAGCATCCCGGTCGCGGCGTGGTCGCGCTGCGCCACTTGCCACCCGAGGCCGCGGTTCTCCTCGAGGCCGGGCGTATGGTTGCGCGTCGCCTCCGCCACGAGCTCGGGCGACAGGAGCGAGCCGTCGATCCACGCCTGGGCCAGCCGGAACACCGCGCGCGCCGTGGCGAACAGCCCCGCATTCCCCGCTGTCCCGCCGAGATGATGCGAGTTCCCATCGTGCGTCTCCCCCCAGATCAGGCCGGAGCGGAAGCCTCTGAAGACCACGTGCCGCGCCGCGCACATGGCGGACTCCCACCGCTGCCCCCACTCCGTCGCCGCGATGCGCGGTTTGAGCGTGGCGGGTGGACGGAACATCGCCTCGTGCAGGCCGAGGGGCAGCAGGATCCGCTCGCGCGCCAGCGCGACGTAGTCGCCGTACAGCCGGGTGAGGGCGAGGTAGAGCAGGACGAAGTTGAGATCGGAGTAGACCACCCGCGTGCCCGGCTCGTACTCGGGGCCCTTTTCCCGGATCGCACTCACAGGGTCGTCATACGCGTAGAGCGGGAGCCACGCCGCGAGCCCCGAGGTGTGCGTGAGCAGCCTCCGGTACGGGAACCCCTCGAACGCTCCATCGAGGTCGATCCGCCCCTCGGCGACAGCCTGGAGGACGAGCGTCGTGGTGATGAGCGGCTTGGTCAGCGAGGCGCAATCGTAGATCGTGGCGAGCCCGGCCGGGACGCGGCAGGGAACGGCCACGGCCAGGCCGAGGGCGTTCTCGATCTCGATTTCGCCCGGTGAGCCTGCCGCGTAGACAGCTCCGGGGAAACTCCCCACGTCGATCTCGCGCCGCAGGAGCTCGTCGATCCTGGAGTGCACGCGCGCACTAGAACGTGTGCTCCCGGCATGTGTCAACGCGATTCTTTGTTGACCCGCGTGCTAGTCTGAGTGCAGCCCGTGGTCTGAACCATCCAACATGCTTCGACTCGACAAGCTCGAAATCTCCGGCTTCAAATCGTTCTACGATCCCGCCCACCTCTCCTTCCCCGCCCCGCTGACGGCCGTGGTCGGCCCGAACGGCTGCGGGAAGTCGAACATCTGCGACGCCATCATCTGGGTGCTGGGCGAGAACCGCGCCTCGCACATCCGCGGGGAGACGATGGATGACGTCATCTTCCAGGGCTCGGCCCGGCGCCGCCCGCTGTCGATGGGAGAGGTCACCCTGACCCTCGCCGTCAGCAACGGCGACGGCAACCATCCCATGGCCGATGACGGCCGCATCACGATCAATCGCCGCGTCTTCCGTACCGGCGAATCGGAATTTCGCCTCAACGGCCGGCGCGTCCGGATGAAGGACATCTCCGACATCCTCATGGACACCGGCCTCGGCATCCGCCACTACTCGGTGATGGAGCAGGGAAAGATCGACCTGATCCTCTCGAACAAGCCGCAGGACCGCCGGCGCCTGATCGAGGAGGCGGCGGGGATCACGAAGTACAAGACCAAACGGCGGGCCGCGGAGCTGAAGCTGGAAGAGACGCAGCAGAACCTTCTGCGCATCGACGACACCCTCTCCGAGGTCACGCGCAACCTGAACTCGCTGAAGCGGCAGGCAGGCAGGGCCCGGCGGCACAAGGAGCTGGCCGATCAGCTCTCGACGGCCAAGCGCGCGCTGTACAAGGGTCGCATCGTGGCCGCCGGGGCCGAGCAGGTCGCGGCGCAGTCGGCCGTCGCCGATGCGCAGGCGCGGGAGAGCGAGCTGGCCGCGCAGCTCGCCGGCGACGAAGCGGAGCTGGCCGAGACACGGACCACCCACGCCTCCCGCGCATCCCGCGCATCCCACATCCGCGAGGAGATGGCCGGCCTCAGCGCCGGGATCGAGCGGCTGCGGTCATTCCTGCAACAGTCGGAGATCAACCTCGGCGAGCTGGTGCAGCGCATCGAGGCCGGCCGAGGCCAGCTCGCCTCGCTCGAGGCGGAGGCGGCCGAGCAGCAGGCCGTCCTCGACGAGAAGACGGAGGCGCTCGAGGCGGCCCGCGCCGAGCGCAACCGCCTGCGCGAGGTGGCGGATCAGTTCGAGCGCGAGCGGCAGGAGAGGTCGGACGAGGTCCGGCAGCACGAGAAGGCCGTGACCGACGCCCGGCAGTCGCTGATGCGGACCATCGCCCGCATCTCCGAGGCCCGCAACCAGGTCCACCAGATCGAGATCGCCGTCGAGAAGTGCGAGTTCTACCTGGGCAAGCTCACCGAGAGCGCCCGCAAGGCGGCCCACAGCCGCGACGGCGCCCTGGCCCTGATGCGGGAGTGGGACGGGCGCGTGGGCGAGGCGGAGGCGGCGCTCGTCGACGCGCAGCGGACGGCCCGCGAGACGGAGGCCCGGCGCGACGAGCTCACCGGGCGCCGCGACTCGATGCGCGAATCGCTCTCCGGCGCGCGCGACCGCGTCTCGCAGACCACCTACAGGATCGACTCCATCCGGACGCTCCTCACCTCCCTCGAGTCGCAGGACGAGGAGGTCCGCCGGGCCATCCTCGAGCTCATCCCCAACGCCGCCTCCGCCGCCGAATCGGTGCGCGCGGCCGAAGGGTACGAGGCCGCCCTCGACACGCTCCTCCGCGAGGTCTCGAAGGCGGTCGTTCTCCAAGACAGCGAGACGGCCATCGAGGCCGTTCATCGCCTCCGCGAGCGCGGGGCCGGCCGCGGCGCCTTCATCACCCTCGACTTCGCGCGCGCCGGCGACGGGACCCGCCGCGGCGACGCGGTCTACTCGGTCCTCGGCAAGGGAGCCGTCGCCGATGCCGTCCGGGAGGCCATCCCGGAGGCCTACATCGTCGGCGATCTCCGCCAGGCCCTCGACCGCGCCAGGGAGCGCCCCAGCGCCACCTTCGTGACGCTGGAGGGAGACGTGGTCCGCGGGCCGCTGATCGTCGGCGGGAAGACCGAGGGGGCCACGCCGGGCGTCTTCTCCCTGAAGCGTCAACTGAGCGACCTCGAGGCGCTCCTCGGCAGCGAGGAGTCGCGCGCGACGGGGATCGCCGCGGAGCTGCAGGGAGTCGAGGAGGATCTCCGCCGGGCCGACGACGCGCGCATCGTCACCGAGGAGCGGGCCCGGCTCGCCGAGAACGAGATGCGCGAGCGCCGCTTGCAGCGCGACCAGGCCGTGGCCGAGCTGCAGCGCTTCGAGCACGACTTCGCCGTCGCCTCCGAGGAGCAGACGCTCTACGCCGAGGAGAAGGCCCAGCTCCTGACGCGGAAGAACGCCGCCATCGACGACCTCCAGTCGCGGGAACGGCTCGAGCGCGACACGCAGGAACAGATCCGCAGCCACGAAGAGCAGCTCGGAACGCTCCGGGTGGCCTTCGAGCAGATCACCGAGACCGCTTCCCGGGCCCGGGTCGAGGTCGAGACCGCGGCCGGGAACGTGAACGCTATTCAGCGCGAGCAGGAGAACGTCTCGCGGCTCGTGGCCTCCCTCGCCGGCCGGGCCGGGCAGCTCCAGCACGAGGTGGAGTCGCTGCTCCGCAGGCAGCAGGATACCGAGGTCGCGGTGGAGGACGCGCGCGCGCAGCTCGACGTCGCGCTCGGGAAGTCGCACGAGCTGTCGGAGGTACGGATCGCTGTGGAGGCGGAGGTGGCGGACCTCGAGGCGCGCGTGCGCGAGCTCGAAGCGCGCGCCGTCAGCTCGCGCGAGCAGTGGAACACCGCCCGGGAAGGCCTCTTCGAGACCGAGCGCCGGCTCGACCGGGCCCGCTCCGCGTTCGAGCTGCTCCGCGAGCAGATCGCGCTCGATCTCCACGCCGGAGTGGACGCGCTGGCCGAGGTCGAGCCGCCGGCCACCGACGAGGCCCGCTTCGAGCTCGAGTCGGAGGTCAGCAGGCTCACCGATCAGATCGAGAAGATCGGTCCGGTCAACGTGCTGGCCATCGAGGAGCACGCGGAGCTGGAAGGACGGGAGTCGTTCCTGCGCACCCAGCGCGACGACCTGGTGCAGTCGATCGAGTCGCTGCGCTCGACCATCCGCAAGATCAACCTCACCTCGCGCGAGATGTTCCGCGATGCCTTCACCGCCGTGAACGGGTACTTCGGGGAGATCTTCGCCTCGCTGTTCGGCGGCGGGACGGCGCGCATGCAACTGCTCGACGAGGAGGACGTGCTGGAGAGCGGGATCGAGCTGGTGGCCCAGCCGCCGGGAAAGAAGAACCAGTCCATCGCCCTCCTCTCGGGCGGCGAGCGGGCCCTGACCGCCCTGGCCCTGCTGTTCGCGATATTCCGCTACAAGCCGTCGCCCTTCTGCATCCTCGACGAGGTCGACGCTCCCCTCGACGAGGTGAACAACGATCGCTTCATCCGCCTGGTGCGCGACTTCTCGCGCGACACGCAGTTCATCATCATCACCCACTCCCGGCGGACCATGGAGGCGGCCGACGTCCTCTACGGCGTGACGATGGAGGAGGCGGGCTGTTCGCGGCTGGTCTCGGTCTCCTTCGCCGAGATCGAGGGCTGACCCGCCGGTGTCATCCTGAGCCGCGAAGACTCAGGATGAGACGGTTGGGGTTGCGTCCTTCCGTCAACGCTTCGCCTGAGCCCGCCATACAATGCTGTGCATCGCTCTGATGGCCAGCAATACCGAACTGGTTCGGGATTTCGCGCTCCAACTGGAGAAGACCCTCGCCGCGCGGCGGCTCTACAACCCCGCCAGCGCTCCGTATCGCGAGGCCAACGAGCGACTGCTCGAGAAGTGCCGCGCCGCCGCCCAGCCTGACGGCTTCACTCTCCGGCTCGGTCCGGCCGATCTCTACCTGGATGATCAGCCGGTCATCAGCAAGGCCAGGCGGGAGGAAGCATTTTTCTTCCCGCTCTACCGGGACGGCCTCCGCGATCTGAAGTTCACCAGCGCCACCTCGCCGAACGACCTCGAAGCGCTCCTCTCCATCCTGGAGCTGCGCGATCAGCAGCTCGGGGCGGACGAGGACCTGGTCACGCACCTGTGGCGCGCCGACCTGACCACGATCCGGCACAGCGCAGTCGACGGCCTGAGCGACAACGAGGATCTGGGAAGCGAGGGAGGGAAGGACCTGCGCGCGCTCAGTCTGGTTCTGCTGGAGAAGATGATGCGCGGCAGGCCGGTCGAGATCCCCGACAAGCCCGCGATCGAGGAGCCGCGAAGCCAGGAGGAGCTCGACGCGGCCGGCGTGCGAGCGACGATCGCCCAGAACCCCGCCATGCTGGCGCTCACGCCGGAACAGGAGGCGGAGCTGCGCCTGGAGGGGACCGACCGCGATCAGAAGCTCATGGAGCGGTTCATCGAGATGCTGCTGGTGATCGCCAGGCTGCCGTTCCGCTCGATCGAGCCTGCTCTCATCGCCCCGATCCTGACCCAGTTGATCGACAGCTACTGGCACGCAGGCGAGCTCGATCGGGTGGCCGTGCTGATCTCGCACGTCAGCGCCGCCGGTCGCGATGCGCCGAGTCCCCACGCCCGCACGGTCATGGCCGGCGTGATCACCAGCTTCCTCACCGAGGAACGGGCTGCGGCGCTGATGACCGAGTACGAGAAGGGCTCGATCTCGCCGGCACTGGCCGAGGGCCTGTGGGGCCTCCTCGCCGACGCCACCATCTGGCCGCTGCTCCTCGACTCGTATTCGCGACTTCCCGATGGAGAGCCGAAACAGACGATCTTCAGGGCGCTCTGCAACCGCGCCTCGTCGAACCTGGAGCTGCTGACCGGGACGTTCTGGGCACCCGAGCATCACCGCGTCCGGGCGGTGATGACGCTGCTCGATCCGCAGACGGAGCTGCTGCTGACCGACCAGCTCATCCCCCTTGCCAGTCACCCGGAGGAGCCGGTGCGGCGCAAGGGGCTGGCCGCCGCGGCGCGGTCGGGCAACCCGGCGGCGATGGAGATCCTCTGGAAAGCGATGGAGAGCGATCCCTCGAAGTCGATCCGCCTCTTCGCATTCCGGCTGATCTCCACGGCCGATCTGCCCGAGCTGGCGCCGCGCCTTCGGGCCTTGGTGACCACGCCGCAGTTCGCGGAGCGGCCGGTGTGGGAGCGCGAGAAATACATTCGCCTGCTGGGCAAGGTGGGCGGCCCGGAAGCGGAGGCGCTGTTCGAATCGTGGATCCCGGCGAAACGATGGCGATGGCAGGCGGCGGAGCTCGAGACCCTGGAGCTGGCGCTGCGAGGGCTGGCCTCGTGTGGGGACGGCGGCTACGAGAAAGTGAGACGGATGTCCGAAGCGGGCGGCAAGCTGGCGGAGGTCGCGCGGAAGGTGCTCGACAGCGTCTCGCGCGCCGAGATCGGCGAAACGGCCATGCGCCCCCTCCCCGACGACGTGACGGTGAAATGAGCGAGGTGAACAGAGCGGCCGGAGAGGCGCGGAACGTCCGCGGCAACACGTTCGTGCAGGCGTGGTTTCAACTGATCCGCATCGCGCAGCTTCATGCCATCGACAATGATGCGCTGCAGCGCCCGATCCGGAACCTCGTCGACATCACCGCCGCCGCCGGCGCGGAGAGCCAGCTCTCCCTGCAGATGAAGGAAGGCGCGCTTCTTCTGAACGGCGCGCGGATCCGGCTCTCGAACGAGGAGTACGAGCTGGTCCACACGATCGCCACGTTCCTCAAGGGCCGCGGGCTGGGCGGCTTCACCATCGAGGGGCCGCTCACCGCCGAGGCCGTCCGCAGGCTTCTCTCGATCCTGATCTACGCGGAGCCGGGCGACCGCACGTACGCGAAGATCGAGACGGCCCTGACCGCCGCCCGGCTCCCCTTCATCATTCATCGCCCCCCCTCCGGCGAGAAGAGCGGCGACGACCGGATCCTGGAGCACCGCACGTTCACGTTCTTCCTGTATGCGAAGCTGGTGATCCTGGTTCGCAGCGTGCTGGCCGAGGAGAAGCTGGCGCCCGGTCGCCGCGGGTTCCTGATGCGCAACATCGCCCGGACCATCCAGTTGCTCGTCGACGTCTGCCGTGAAGACGCGCCGACGTTCATCGGCGTGGCCGCCGTCAAGAACGAGGAGATGTACGCCGGGCACCACGCCGCCAATGTCGCCGTCCTGGCCATCGCCCTCGGCCGGAGGCTGGGCATGGGCAAGGCGGCGCTGGCCGATCTGGGGATGGCCGCGATCTTCCACGACGCCGGGATGCGAAGCTGCCCGATCGAGATTCTCGAGAAACCGGGCCCGCTCGACCAGAAGGAACGGGCCATCGTCGCCCAGCACCCCCTCCACTCGGTCGATTTCCTCCTCGAGGAGAAGAAGATCAGCAAGGCCAACCTCTCGCGCATGGTGGTCGCCTTCGAGCATCACCGGCACAATGCCGGCACCGGGTTCCCCCCCGCCAGCCGCAGGCCGGACCTCCTCTCGCGCATCGTCACGATCTGCGACGCCTACGACGCCATGAGCACGAAGCGGCCCTGGCGGAAGGCGTATCTTCCCGACCAGGCCATCGCCTCGATGCTGCGCGAGTCGGGCCCGCGCTTCGATCCCGCGCTGCTGAAGACGTTCGTCTCCATGCTCGGCGTCTATCCGATCGGCTCGCTGGTGCGCCTCGACAGCGGGCAGCTCGCCGTGGTGGTGAGCCCCGGCGACGAGGGCGACGGGGTGGCACGGCCGCTGGTGACGCTGGTGGGGCGGCTGGCCCAGCCGGAAGGGACGATCGATCTGCAGGAGCGGACGAGCGCGGGAGCCTTCGCGCGCTCGATCGTGAGCTGCGAAGAGCCGGCGAGGTACGGAATCCAGATCTCCAGCATCATCGCCGCCGGCGGAACGCCGTCCTACGGCCCGGCCGCGGCCGCAAGCGGCCAGCCGGATTGAGAGCCCTCGCCGCGGCCGGCGTGCTCCTGATCGCGGCGGCATGCGCATCGAGACCCCAGCCCGCAACGTCTACACGTGCGGCATCGTCTCGCACCGGTCATCCTCGTGGACGACCGTCTGCGGCTGGAGGAGGCGCCGAAAGGACCCTCACCGCCACCCACGCCGCCATGAGGCCGAGGAGGGCCGAGGCGACGACGTCCGAGGTCCAGTGGCGGAAGGCGAGGATGCGGGCCAGGCCGGCGGCGACCGCCAGCAGCAGAGCGATGATCCGCAGCGGCAGACTCTTCGAGGCGAACAGCAGCACGCCGGCGAGGGCGAAGGCGCCGACGGTGTGTCCGCTCGGGAACGAATTGGCCGCTCCGCGCGCGTAGTGGAATGGGCCGAGCCACAGCTCCGGCCGGGCCCGGCCGACGAGGAATTTCAGGATGTGCGCGACCGCCCCGGCGCCGAGGGCGGCGAGCGCCATCGCCGCCGCATAGCGGATCCACCGCGGAGTGCGATAGGCCACGCCCGCCACGGCGAAGAAGAGGACGATCATCGGCGGGTTCATCCCGCCGCCGAAGCGGTTGATGCCCCGAACCAGAGCCTGCGTGGTGTCCGACCGGATCCGCTCGGCCCAGGCCAGGACGGGAGCGTCGAGGAGAAACCAGGTCAGCGCCACGGCGAGGGCGCCGGCGAGGGCGGCGGCGGCCCACCGAGCCGGGCGGCGACAAAGAGCACCGGGGTTCCAGGCAATCGAGCGGCGCAGCGTCGCTCGCCAGTCGCGCACCTCGCCGCTCTGGAGGATGGCCAGCGCCAGCAGGCCGGCCAGGCAAAAGAACACCACGTCCCACGACGGCGCCTCGCGCCCCAGAAAGGAAAGCTCGTCCACGGCCAGGTCGCGGTCGAGCCAGAGCCGGTTCGCTGACACGATCGGCGAGGGCCAGGAGAGGGAGAGGATCAGCAGCGTGATGAATGCCGCCGACGCGTAGCGCCGTCTAGCGTCGGTAGACATCGAACCACTTCCCGATCAACTGGAATTCGCCGATCTTGCGGAACCCGCTGAGGTCCCCGGCGATGGCCTCCGTGTTACGCCGCCGGGTGATGACCACGAGCGCGTCGTCCGGCACCTCGTTCACGTGCCGGACGCGCTCGAGCTGGCGAGGCATGTCGCGCACCCAGAGGTGCGGCGCCACGTGCAGCGCCACGCGCTCCGGCGGCACGTCCTGGCGAAGGATGGCCTCGACCATCGGGCGCGTCGAGGCGAAGTCGTTGGCCAGGGGAATCAGCGCAACGGCCAGCCAGGCCAGAGCGGCCAACGGGACCAGGCCCACCGCGATCGTCGATGTGATCAGCCGCCGCGAGCGAATCGACGCCACCAGTCCGATCAGCGCCGCGGCGGCCGTCACCAGGAAGAGCGCCCACACGTCCCACCGCTCGGCGAGCAGCCGGCTCTCCCCTCGCATCTGCCGCGGGAGGAGGAAGACCGCCACCGTCCCGACGCCGAGAAGGAGTCCGAGGACGAAGAGGTTGACCCGCCATCCCCACTTCGTCCAGCGGTCGCGCTCCGCCCCCGCCAGCCGGGCCATGACCACGGCCGCCGGCGGGATCAGCGCCATCATGTAGACGTCGAGCTTGCTGCTGAGCAGCGAGTAGGGGATCAGCACGGCCAGGATCCAGCTCACGTAGAACTTCCCCTCCTGGTCATGCCGGCGGTAGACGGCGATCAGCGCCACGAGCAGAAGAAGAAACCAGGGGAAGAGATCGGCCGGCGCGTGCGCGAGATAGAACCACGGCGCCGCCTTGTGCACCCAGGCGCCGACGGCGCGGCCGGCCGTCTGCTTCACCAGCACGTCGCGGGTGTAGGCGTCGCCGCCGATGAGCATGGCCGGAATGAACCACGCCAGCGGGATGAGGGCCATCAGGCCGAGGGCCGTGAGGTAGGGCCCGCGAGGGAGGCGCCCGCGGCGCAGGCGCTCGAACAGCAGCAGCACCAGCATGATCACCGGCGCCATCGGTCCTTTGAGCAGCGTGGCCACTCCCGTTGCCGCTGCCGAATAGAGGAGCGTCGCCGGGCGGTCGCCGTCGAGGAATTTCTTCAGTTGCCACGCCGCCAGCACCAGCAAGGCGGTGAAGGCCACGTCCATCCGTGCCGTCTGTGCCGAACCCCAGATCATCACGGACGTCCCAGCGATGAAGGCGGCGAGAGGTCCGCCGATGCGCCACATCAGCCAGAGGAGGAACAGAAAGGCGAGCAGCGACGGGAGGACGAACGGCCACAGGGAGTAGACGCCGAGGGGGGAGGTCAGCAGGCGGACGGCCCAGAAGTGCAGAGGCGGCTTGTGCGTGAACGGCTTGCCGTGGAGAGTGGGCAGAAAGAATGCGCCATCCCTCATCTCGCGGACGACCTGGGCGTACTTGGTCTCGTCCCCGACGTAGAGCTCGCGCTGAAAAGGGGTGAGGAACACAGAGGCCGCGACAACGGCGACGGCAAGAGTCACGACCCGCTCCCACGTCATGCGCCCGGCATTGTAGTGGACGCTTCCGGCGGGCTGTGACGGGCGTTACAGAAACGCGGCAGGAGCGGGCTCAACTCTTTGCAGTAACATCAGTTAGCTTCATGGTTCCCAACGGGCGGGCGGATGCTAAAATCGAGATGCAAAGGTCCTTTCAAAGGAGGGAAATCGATGTCGAATCGTACCGCTGACATTCAACGACTTCTCAGCCAGGAAGACCCCGAGTTCCAGGAATGGGTCGAAGAACATCACCGCTGCGAGGCGCGACTCTCGGAGTTGATCACCAGGAGCGAGGTCAGCACTGACGAAGAGATCGAAGAGAAGACGTTGAAGAAGCGGAAACTCCGGCTGAAGGACCAAATGGCGGAGAGAATCCGAAGCTACGAATCGAGTCACGCGACGGCGTGACGGCAGCGAAAAGGCCCCGGCGGAAACCCGGGGCCTTTTCGTCATACGATCCCGGTCATGCCGAGGCTGCGCGTTGCCCCGGAGGGATGGCTGTTCATCATCCCGTTCGTCATCCTGGCGGCGGCCTCGCTGCTGATCCAGTGGTACATCGCGGCGATCGTGTTCTCGGCCATCGCCGCATTCCTCCTGAACTTCTTCCGCGATCCGCATCGCCGCGGCTCCGAGCTGCACGTGGACGTCCTCTCCCCCGCCGATGGAACGGTGGTCCAGATCAAGGAGGTGGCCGATGGCGAGGTCTGGCCGGGCCTGACCCGGCAGGTGAGCATCTTCATGTCGGTCTTCGATGTGCATGTGAACCGGGCCCCGATCGGCGGAACGATCGTGCACTATCGCTACAATCGCGGGAAGAACATCGCCGCCATGTCGGACAAGTCGTCGATGGAGAACGAGCAGAACCTCGTGGTCATCACGGACGAACGCGGCGGGACGGTGGCGCTCAAGCAGATCGCCGGGCTCCTGGCGCGGCGGATCGTCTTCGACAAGAAGGAGGGAGACGTGGTGCAGCGCGGTGAGCGCATCGGCATGATCAAGTTCAGCTCGCGCGTCGACCTCTTCCTCCCGGCGGCGGCGCGGCTGAAGGTCGGCGTCCGGGAGAAGGTGATGGTCGGCTCGAGCGTCATCGCCGAGCTCGAGGAGCGGTCGTGAAACGCGGGGACGTCCAGCGCGGCCTGCGGCGGGGGGTGTTCGTGATCCCCACCTTCCTGACGGTGATGAACCTCTTCTTCGGGTTCCGCTGCATCGTCAACAGCATGCGGGCCATGCAGGCCCTCACCGACGGCCGGCCCGATCGGGCCATGGAGTTCTTCCAGATCGCCTGCTTCTCGCTGTTCGTGGCGGCGATCTTCGACACCTTCGACGGACTGATCGCCCGCTCCCTCGATGCCACCAGCGAGTTCGGCAAGGAGTACGACTCGCTCGCCGACGTGGTCACCTTCGGCGCCGCCCCCGCCGTCCTCGTCTATGCCTGGGGCCTGCACACCCTCGACCGCCTCGGCGGGGGGATCGCCTTCCTCTTCCTCGTGGCGGTGTCGCTGCGCCTGGCCCGCTTCAACGTCATGACCGGGAAAAGCGACTACCGCTACTTCGCCGGCCTACCCAGCCCGGCGGGGGCCCTGACCATCGCCGCGATCGTCAACTACGCTCCTGCGCCGATCCACGACCCGAAGTTCGCCATGGTCATGCTCCTTCTGACCACCTTCGTGGCCTTCGCCATGGTCTCGCCGATCCGTTACCGGAGCCAGAAGGGCCTCAACCTGCAGAAGGAACGCTCCCTGATGACCTTCCTCGTCCTGGCGCTCGCGCTGGGCATCTTCAGCAAGTGGCCGCGCGAGCTGCTGTTCGTGGTGGCCATCTCCTACCTCGTGTCGGGCCCGCTGTTAAGGCTCTGGTCGATCGCTTTTCCTTCCCGGGTGCCGTCGGACGAGACGCTCGAGCCGCTCGAGGCGCCCTGACGAATGGAACCGAAACATCGCGACGGGTACCGGCTGGGGATCGTCAACTCCATGACCCTGGTCGGGAACGAGATCAAGAGCATCCTGCGCGAGCGCTCCTTCCCATGCCAGAAGCTGGTCCTCCTCGATTCGACGGGCGAGGGCGCCGGCTCGCTGACCGAGGTCGATCACGAGCCGGCCGTGGTCGCGGCCGCGTCGGACGAGGAGCTCGAAGATCTCGACCTGGTCTTCTTCTGCGGGCCGCCGGCCGCCAACCGGGAGTGGATCGAGCGCCACGGCGCCGCCCGCTTCGTGGCCATCGACCTCTCCCAGCCGACCACCGCCGGGAGCGGCCGGGTCACGGTGGCGGGGATCAACCTGGAGGGGCTCACGGCCGCGGACCGGCTGCTCGTCTCGCCGCATCCGGTGGCCATCCCCCTCGCGCTGATCCTTCATCAGATCGGGTCGGCCTCGCCGGTGAAGCGCTGCACGGCGACGGTGATCCAGCCGGCCTCGGAGTACGGACAGGCGGGGATCGAGGAGCTGGCCAGGCAGACCATCAGCGTCCTCAACGTCCAGAGCGTGCCGCAAAGCGTCTTCGACCGGCAGGTGGCTTTCAACCTCTTCCCGGCGCGCGAACGGAACGAGGAGTTCATCGTCGGACAGGTGCGGGCGCTGGCCGGTCCGCGGATGGACGTGGCGCTGCTGGTCACGCAGGGGACGATCTTCCACGGGCACACCTTCTCGCTGTTCGTCGAGACCGGCGCGGGGCTCGAGGAGCGGGAGGTGATCGAGGCCCTGCGCCGCAACCGCGCCATTGCCTTTCCGGAAGGCGACCAGCAGTTCGGCTCGATCGATGCCGCGGGGCGCGACGAGGTGCTGATCGCGGAGGCGCGCGCCGACCGCTCGATCGAGGGAGGATTCTGGGTGTGGGCGGTCTGCGATAATCTCCGCCGCAGCTCGGCGCTCAACGCCGTCCTGATCGCCGAGAGCGTGCTCGCCGGCACCGGAGCACCGAACTAGCGTGTGTCATCCCGAGCCGGTTAACGGCTCCGGCGCCGGTGAAGCCGAGATGAATCGCAAAGCCTTCTCCCCCGCCTCCGGCGGGGGAGAAGGTGGCCCTGAGCGGAGCGAAGGGCCGGATGAGGGGCGCGACCGCGAGACGGAGTCCCCTCACCCGGCGCTTCGCGCCACCCTCTCCCGCAAGCGGGAGAGGGCACGTTTCATGAGAAGCGTGAGCGAGGGATGACAGAATGCGTTCCGCGGAGACTCGAAACCATGCAGGATTACTACGAGCCGAAGGCCGGCGACCTCGCTCCCAACTTCCGCCTGCCGTCCAGCGGCGGGAAATCCGTCTCGCTGAAGAACTTTCGCGGCAAGGACGTGATCCTCTACTTCTACCCGAAGGACGACACCCCCGGCTGCACGGCCGAGGCGTGCTCGTTCCGCGACCACGAGAGCGAGCTCGCCAAGCACGGCGCCGTGGTCCTCGGCGTCTCGACCGACCCCCTCGAGAGTCACGAGAAGTTCCGGGAGAAGCATCATCTCAACTTTCCGCTGCTCTCCGACCAGACCGCCGACGTGGCGAAGATGTACGGCGCCTGGAAGGAGAAGAACCTGTACGGCCGCCGGAGCTGGGGCGTGGCCCGCACGACCTACTGGATCGGCCCCGACGGCCGCATTCGCAAGATCTACAAGAAGGTCGACACGAAGCGGCACGCCGAGGACATCCTGGAGGACATGAAGCAGAAGAAGAAGTAGCGGTAAACCTCGGTTAACGGTTAACCCGGCGCCGCCACTCGGAACCTCGCCAGCCTCCTCCCCGCCTCCTCCAGCGACTCGAAGTCCTTGGCGAAGCAGAAGCGCAGCAGGCGGTCGCCGCGGTCGGAGGCATAGAAGGAGGGGCCGGGCACCGAGGCCACGCGGGCGCTCTCGATGAGCAGGTCCGCCACTTCGCGGCCGCTGGTGAAGCCGTCGGGGATCTCGGCGAGCATGTAGTAGGCGCCCTGCGGGAGGTACGGTTTGAAGCCCCCTTCCTCCAGCGCCGCGGCGAGCAGGTCCCGCTTCTTCCGGTAGTCGGCGGCGAGGTTGCGGTAGTACTCCTCCCCGATCTCGAGCGCGCGGGCCACGCCCCACTGCAGCGGGGTGGGAGCGCAGACGTAGAGCAGGTCGTTGACCAGGCCGATCGGCTGCGCCACGCGCGGGCCGGCGGTGACGTAGCCGATCCTCCATCCGGTGATGGAGAAGGTCTTGGAGAACCCGGAGATGGTGATGGTCACGTCGCGGCACGAGTCGATCGACGCCATGGAGACGTGCCGCCGCCCGTCGTAGACGATGTACTCGTAGATCTCGTCGGTGAGGGCCCAGGCGCCATGCTCCCGGCAGAGCTCGCCGATCCTCTCGAGCTCCTCCCGCGTGAAGACCTTCCCGCACGGATTCGACGGCGTGCAGACGACGATCGCCCTGGTCTTCCTGGTGAAGGCCTTCCGCAGGGCGTCGAAGTCGATCGACCAGTCGGGCAGGTGCAGCGGCACGAACTTCGTTTCGATCCCGAGGACCTTCAGCGTGTTGAGGTGGTAGCCGTAGTACGGCTCGAAGAGGATCACCTCGTCGCCGGGATCGAGCGTGGCCATGGCCGCCGCGGCGAAGCCGCCGGTCGACCCCACCGTGACGACGATCTCCCGGGCCGGATCGACCTTGTAGCCGTTGAACCGCTCGGTCTTGCGGGCGATGCGCTCGCGCAGAACATCGATCCCCTCGAACTTCGAGTAGGTCGCCTTCGAAGTCTCGATGGCCTCGATGGCGCCGTCGACGAGGTCGGGAATGGTGGGGAGGTCGCAGATCCCCTGGCCGAGGTTGATGCCGTCGACGCGCTCGCACTCGCGCGACATGCG
>DATLEX010000130.1:0-6416 GCA_035525045.1 Thermoanaerobaculia bacterium
CAGCGCCGCCGCCGGCGTCTTGCCGGTGGCCAGGGCGATGGTGGTGGCCCCGTACGGCACGCCGCAGCGCACGTCGTAGACCGAGTCGCCGATGATCACGATGTCCTCGCGCTCGAAGCGGCGGCCGTCGATCCGGGAGGCCCGCTCGACGGCGATGGGCGGCAGCTTGTCGCGATCGGCCGAGTCGCTCCCGAACGCGCCGAACGGAAAGTAGTCGTTGAGCGCCGGCGGGGCCAGCTTCAGCCGCGCGCCCGGCTCGATGTTCCCGGTGAGCAGCCCGATCGTCAGGTGTTCGAGGGCCGCGAGAGCACTCAATAGCGGCTCGATGCCGGGAAGAGCCCGGACCCGTTCGGGCGTGGCATTGCGCTCGAGGGCCTCCACGTAGCGACGCCACAGCTCGGGCACGCCGCGCTCGATCTCCTCATCGGCCAGGCCATGATCGCGCAGGACCATGAAAGCGATCTGGGGGTCGGTCCTGCCGGAGAAGTCGTACTGGCCGGCGTCGCCGCCGTAGCCGTACACAGCGGCGAGCGCCTCGGCGAAGGCCTGGCGTGCCGCCCCCCCGTCGGTGATGAGCGTGCCGTCGATGTCGAACAGGACCAGGCGCCGTCGCAGCATGGGCGCGGCAGTTTAGACCGAAACGGATAAACTGCCGCGGCACGTGCGCCGCGCCTCCCTCTTCGTCCTCTTCCTGACCGTCTTCATCGACCTCATCGGCTTCGGGATGGTCATCCCCTTCCTCTCGTTCTACGCGCGCGAGTACGGCGCCAGCGGCGTGATGGTGGGGGCGGTGGTCGGCATCTATTCGATCATGCAGTTTTTCTTCGCCCCCGTGTGGGGGCGGCTCTCGGATCGGATCGGCCGGCGGCCGGTGATCCTGATCAGCCTGACCGCGAGCTGCGCCGGCTATGTTCTGTTCGCCATCGCCGACAATCTGGCCATTCTCTTCGCCTCCCGCATCATCGCCGGAGCGGGGGGGGGCGAACATCGGCACCGCGCAGGCCTACATCACCGATGTGACGACCGATCGCGAGCGGGCCCGCGGCATGGGGCTGATCGGTGCGGCCTTCGGCCTCGGCTTCATTCTGGGACCGCCGCTGAGCGGAATCCTCTCGGCCGTCGGCACGAGCCGCGGGCTGACCGGCAACCTCCTTCCCGGCCTCGTGGCCGCAGCCCTCTCGCTCACGGCGCTGATGGTGGCGCTGAACGTCCTCGCGGAATCGAAGCCGCCCGGACTCCGTCCCCGGAGCGGACTGGCCCCGCAGTTCGACCGGCGCGTCTGGGGCGACGTCATCCGGCACACGACGCTGCTGGCTCTCATGTCCGGGCTCTTCCTGACCCTCTTCTCCGTGGCGGGGATGGAGACCAGCGTGACCCTTCACGCGCGCGACCGCTTCGCCTTCGAGCAGATCGACCTCGCCTACCTCTTCCTGTCCATGGGTGTGATCGTGGCCGCGATCCAGGGCGGCCTGATCGGCCGCCTGGCCAGGGCCGTGGGGGAGAAGGCTCTGATCGTCATCGGCGCGGTATCGTTCACGCTCGCCTTTCTGCTCGTCCCGAGCATCCACCATGTGCCGCTTCTCTACGGCACCGCATTCCTGGTGGCGATCGGGCAGGGGCTGACCTACCCGTCGCTGACCTCCCTCGTGTCGAAGTCCGCGCCCGAAAACGAGCGCGGAAGCATCCTCGGCCTGGCCACCTCCGTCGGCTCGCTGGCCCGCTTCGCCGGCCCGGTGCTGACCGGGTTCCTCTACGACTGGGCCGGCGTGCGCGGCGCGTTCTACGGCGCGGCGGTCTTCACCACCGCGGCCGTGCTCGTCGCGCTCACCCTGCCGCGGCCGGCGCTGCGCGAGCCGGTGCAGAGCGCGGCGACGGAGGTTGCCGCCGGCGACCCGTCGATTCAGTCGGGTTAGAGTAGCGCCCATGTCGATCCTGAAAGTGGCCCGGCTCGGGCATCCAGTGCTGCGGGAGAAAGCCGCCGACGTCGAGATCGAGGACATCAAGGGGGGGAAGTTCCGCCCGCTGATCGACGACATGATCGAGACGATGCACGCCTACGAGGGGGTGGGGCTGGCCGGGCCGCAGGTCCACCTGCCGCTCCGGGTCTTCGTCTTCGAGGTGCAGGAGCGTGTGGCCAGGAAGCGCGGCGTGAAACAGCTCGGCGTGGGAGCCGTCTTCAACGCCGTCTACGAACCGATCGGCAGCGAGACCGTGACCGACTGGGAAGGGTGCCTCAGCGTCCCCTTCCTCGGCGGAGAGGTGGCGCGCCACACGAGGCTCCGCGTGCGCGGGTTCGATCACGACGGAGAGGCGCTCGACATCGAGGTGGAGGATTTCACCGCGCGGATCTTCCAGCACGAGATCGACCATACCGACGGTCACGTGTATCTGGACCGGATGCCGGATCTGACCACGCTCGGCTACACGATCGTGCTGTGAGGCACCGCAGGACAATCCCATCTGTCGCGAAGTCCTGCAGGACAGACTATCCTGTCTGTCCTCTTCCGGCCAAGTTAGAACCGCACGCTGCGCCGGCGGATCTGCTGCGCCAACTCGTCGTGGCCGTAGAAGATGATTCGCCACGTCGGCGCCTCGTCGCCGTACGCGCGCCACTCTTGTGCGATGAGTGCGGCCGATCCGTCGTCGCTGACGGCTACATCGACGGGGTGGCGGAAGGGGTCCGGCCGGCGGTTGGACACGGCGAGCGATCGCCGCACCACCGTAGCCCCAGGCGTGATCCGGCCGAGATAGTGATATGCGGCGGCAAGGTCGCGCCAGGCCAGGGCGAAATCGCGGCCGTCGAAGCGCGGCTTGGCGGTCGGGAGGTGGAGCGGCGCATAAGCGAATACTGTCGATGGTCGCAGCGACTCGGGGGCGAGATGGGCGGCGAGACCGGAGAACGTCATCAGTGAGCCGGCGGGGCCGGAGGCGACTCTCGGTTGCGTGAGGTTCACCCCGGCTGCCACGAGGACTTCGCTGCCGGCCTGGAGCACGCCGTCGGCGGCGAGCCGCGCCGCCCGCACTTCGACGTCGAGCGGTGACCCGGGGAACCCGAAGCCGCGCACGCGCGACCAGACGACGATCCAGCCCCGTCCGTCCCACGCCACGTCGGGTCCTGAGCCCTCGCCGATGTGCTGGATACCGGCCACGCGCCCGTTGGGCGACAGGAGCGTTCCGGCGATCGCGTTGGGGGCCTCCTGCCAGACGATCATGAAGTCGGAACCGTTCGACTCGGCCGCTACCTTCAGGTTGAACCCCACTCCGTTCCGAATCAGGAGAGGCTCGCGGTCGAGAAACGTACCGTCGCTGGCGATGCGTAGACCCCAGAGCTGCTGCCAGTGGTGCCACACGACCAGGTACATGCCGGCTCCGGCCGCGACCGCATGCGTGCCGAAGAATCCATCGGAGCGGGCGACGAGGAACGGCTCGCCGAGCGGCGCGGAGGTGGAGACGCGCCGCGCCATCAGGCGATCGCCCCCTTCGGCACGCTCGTTCCAGACGACGAGCGACTCGGCGCCGGCGCCGGCCACGCGGGTCTCCTGCTGCGAGCGCCGCGTCAGCGGGATCGTCTCGCGGTGAGCCTCGGTCAGGTTGCGGAGGGACAGAGCCGTCGAGCCGCTGTAGATCACGACCGTTTCACCGTTCGAGGCGACGCGCGTGACGCCCCGAGTCACCGGAACGTCGCTGAGAACGAGCGCCTGCCGGTCGATCGGCCGCCCGTCCGACTCGAGACGGACGACTCGCCAGACCTGTGACCCATCGACTGTGCCGGTCGGAGTGACCGCGAGGAACAGAGCACCTCCACCGTACCGAACGAGGGCGCCTGTGTCGATGGATACACCGTCGAACGCCTCGATGCGCTGCGCCGCGCCGACGGCGCCGGTGCGCGAGATGAAGAGAGCGTAGTACTCGCGCGGGGGCGGCGGCGATGGACCGAAGAATTCCACAGGTGTGAAGACGAGGATCGTCCCTTCCGCCGTAATGAGTCGCATCACTCCACCCGGCAAACCTGCAGAATTGACGCGGACTGCGGGCGGCTCAGCGCTGCCATCGGCAGGGATTGTCCGCAGCACGATGTCCGAGCCGTCGCGGGTCAGCCAGACGAAACGATCCGGCCCTGCTGCGACGCCAAGGTTTTGAGCCGGCGCCGCAGGCCATGCGACTTCGCGGAGGAACTGCCCGCTCGCGGTAAAGAGGTAGGCGCGGCCGACGAAGATGCTCGTCAGCAGGATTGCCCGGCCGTCGCCGGTGGCGGTGATCTCGTACTGCGATGGAACGATGCCCGGGACATCCCATTCGGCGCGCCTCCGGCCGTCGGGCGCGATCTCCACGACGCCGCCAAACTGGCGCAGCGCGAGGTACCGATTTTCCGCAGCGGTAACCGAGACGTTCGACGCGGAGACGTCTACCGCCGCGTCACGCAGGCGCCGGCCGTCGCGGTCGAGCGGCATCGCCGCCGTCCCGCCATTTGGCGTCTCGCGCCGGAAGACCGCCAGGAAGCCATCCCCGTTCGTCACCAGCGCCACCGGCGTCGTTCCAACCTCCACGTCCACCGGCGGCGGTGCCAGCTCGACTTCCGCGTGAGCCGCGAAGGGGGCGGCGAGGAGAGCGACGAGCGTGATCGAACGAAGGGCGGAAATGAGGAGGGTGCGGGGCATAGCGGGATTTTTCGTGTCAGAGTGTGGTTCAGCGTGACAAGGGCCGACTGATCACGCGGCTCACGGCCGCGACTTATTTGCGTATGCTCTTATAGCATGGCAGCACCCGCTCGACCAGCAAAAGACAGCGAGGCCGGCAACCGCCACGCGCGATCACCGACCTGCTGTCTCTCTCATACAACACGGTGCCTGAGACTCCGCCAGGAGGGGCATCGGCTGTACGAGCGTCAGTCTAGGCAGCGCCGGTGAGTTTCCGCGCGCAGCGGCGTGAAAAGGAAGTGAGAGGACCGCCCCGGCGCGGAACGGCGTCAGGGACCCGTCAATGAAGGGTGAATGAAGTGTGAGAAGCTCCCAACCGAGAGCGCCTACAGATCGAACAGAAACTGCTCCGGATCCTTCGCCGTGACGCTGTTGTACTCCGCCTGCAGGTCGGTCTTGTGCTTCCACTCGACCTCGGCCAGCTCCATGAAGAGGCGCCCGAGCTCGGTATTCGGCACGCGCTCGGCCATGAACCGGTAGTGACTCTCCGACTCCCGTTCGCGCTCCAGGGCGTGCTTGAGGGCCTGGCGCATGTCGAGGTTGTAGGCATCGGAAGGGAGCTCGATCTTCACCGGCTCGGGGTCGGGGGGGGCGTGGCCGACGACCTCGCGGTAGCGGCGCTCCATCCACGCCCGGTGAAGCAGCTCCGCGTCGGCCAACTGCAGCATGCGCGCTCGGACGGCGGTCGATCCGGCGCGTTCGGACATCATCTGATAGTAGGCGCGGGTTTCGACCTCCGACTGAATGGCCTGCCGGAGGACTTCTTCGGGGGTTGTGTCAAGGGGCTTCATTGCGGCGATACGTCCCGATCATACCGCGACCCGCGGATGCTAGACTCCACGCGTTTTACAAACAACCTGAAGCGAGGACGTGATGACCTCACAACCCGAACCGGCCGCGACGAAGGTCCGATCGCTCGACCGGATTCTCAATACCATCGAGCGCGTCGGAAACCGCCTGCCCGACCCCGCTGCGCTCTTTCTGATTCTCCTGATCATCGTCTGGATCATCTCCGCGCTGCTGGCGCCGGTGAGCTTCAGCGACATCGACCCGCGCAACGGAAACCCGATCCAGGTCAAGAATCTGCTCACCGGCACGGCCATGGCGAGCTTCCTGGCCACGATGGTGACCACCTTCACCAGCTTCCATCCCCTCGGCGTGGTGCTGGTGGCGCTCCTCGGCGTGGGCGTGGCCGAGCACACCGGCTTCATCAACGCCGGGCTGAAAGGGCTGCTCAATCTCACCTCGCCGAAGCTGCTGACCCCCATGCTCATCCTGGTGGCCGTGGTCAGCCACACCGCCGCAGACGCGGGATACGTCCTGGTCATTCCGCTCGGCGCGGTGATCTTCTATGCGGCGGGGCGGCATCCGATCGCCGGGATCGCCGCCGCGTTCGCCGGCGTCTCCGGCGGGTTCAGCGCCAATTTTCTTCCCTCCAGCCTCGACCCGCTGCTGGCCGGCCTGACGCAGGAGGGGGCGCGGATCATCGATCCGGCGGCGACGGTGAACCCGCTCTGCAACCTCGGCTTCACGGCCGCGTCGACCCTGCTGATCGTCGGCCTGGGGTGGTACCTCACCGATCGCGTCATCGAGCCGCGGCTTCGCGGAGTGGAAGTCGACGGCGATCCCTCCGACATGCCGAAGATGGAGGAGCTGCGACCGCAGGACCGCCGCGGCCTGACCTGGGCCCTGATCGCCGTGCTCGTGGGGCTGGTCATC
>DATLEX010000141.1:0-14954 GCA_035525045.1 Thermoanaerobaculia bacterium
GGAGGGAAGCCCGTCCCCATGATCATGGCCAGGTCGAGCTCGCCAGCCGAGCCGGCGATCTTCTCTTCGGCGACCAGCGAGGCCTCGTTGATCATGGGCATGACCATCCGATCGACCACTTCCTTCCGGTCCGCCGGACGAGGGGACGAGACGCCGACCACCCGGTAAGCCTCCGGGTCGGGCCCTTGACGCTTCCCCCCCTCGTAGCGGTAGAGGCCCTTGCCGTTCTTCTTGCCGAAGCGCCCCGCCTCGTAGAGAGCCTCGACCACTCTCGACTTCGTGATGCGGCCGGAGAAAGCGGCGGAGAGGATCCCCGCAACCTTGGAGGCGACGTCGACGCCCACCTCGTCGAGCAGCGCCATCGGCCCGATGGGCATGCCGAAGCCGACCATGGCCTTGTCGATCGACTCGATGGAGTTCCCCTCCTCGAGCAGGAACCCCGCCTCGTTCATGTACGGGGCGAGGATGCGGTTGACCACGAAGCCCGGCCCGTCGTTGCAGTAGACGACGGTCTTTCCCAGCTTGCGCGCGAAGTGGGCGACGGTGACCAGGGCGGCATCGGACGTGCGCTCGCCGCGAATGACCTCGACCAGCGGCATGCGGTCGACGGGGTTGAAGAAGTGCATCCCCACGACGTTCTCCGGGCGCCGCGCCTCCGCGGCGATCTCGGTGATGGGGATGGTGGAGGTGTTGGTGGCGAAGATCGCCTCCGGCCGCGCCAGCGACTCGAGCTCCGCGAGCACCTGCCGCTTCACGTCGAGCTTCTCGATGACGGCCTCGATGACGAGGTCGGCGCGGGAGAAACCGCTCCAGTCGGTGGTCCCGGTGATGCGGGCCAGGTTCCGCTGCATCTCGCTGCGGGTCATCCGCCTCCGGTCCACCTTGCGCTTCCACACCTTCGCCGCCGCCTTCATGCCTCCGGAGATGGCGTTCCAGTTGATGTCGCGCATGCGCACGGAGGCCTGCGTCTTGTCGGCGACGATCTGGGCGATGCCGCCGCCCATGACTCCCGCGCCGAGGACGCCGACCTCGCGGATCTCGCGCGGCTTCGCCGCCACGGGATCCTTCTTCGACTCTTCCATCAGAAAGAAGAGCCGGACCAGGTTCTGGGCCACCTCGCCCATGATCAGCGGGACGACCGCCTCGACCTCCCGCTGCAGCCCGCGCTCGACGCCGGCGGACATGCCGTGCTCGATGACGTCGATCGCCGCCAGCGGGGCGGGATAGTGGCCGCGGGTCTGCTTCAGGACGCTCTGGCGCGCCTTCCGGAACACCAGCTTGCGCGCCAGGGGATTGCCTTCCAGGTAGAACTTCGTGCGGGGGGGAACGTTGCGCTTGCCGCGGGCGGCGAAGCGTTTCGCCACGTCGAGCAGAATGCCCGGCTCGACCACCTCGTCGACCAGCCCCACGCGCCGGGCCCTCCGCCCGTCGAGGGTCTTGCCCTGGAGAATGATGTCGAGCGCCGCCGGCAGCCCGATGAGGCGCGGCAGCTTCGTCGTCCCTCCCCAGGCCGGAAAGATCCCGAGCTTCACCTCCGGCAGTCCGATGGAGGCCTTCGGCGAGTCGGTGATCACGCGCCAGTCACAACTGAGGGCCAGCTCGCAGCCGCCGCCCATGCAGGCGCCGTCGATCGCCGCCACGGTGACCTGGGGAAGCTTCGAGAAGCGATGGAGGACCTGCTGGCCGAATCGCGTGTACTCCCTCGCCAGCTCGGGCGTGGTGGCCCTGGTGAACTCCGACACGTCCGCGCCGGCGATGAAGATGCCCGGCTTCGCGGAGGCGACGATGATCTTGCGGATGCCGGTGGCCGCCGCCATCCGGTCGACGATCGCGGAAAAATCCTGCATCACGGCGGAGGAGAACTTGTTGACCTTCTGGCCCGGCAGGTCGAACCAGAGGATGGCCAGGTCCCCTTCCTGCTCGATGCGGAACGCGCCGGTGCCGGCGGGCGCCTCTGTGACGGTCATGCGCTCTTCGCCTCTCTCATCACCGCTTCCTCGTCGGCGTACATCTGGTCGATGAGGTCCTTGTATTTCGTGTCGATGACCTTCCGCTTCACCTTCAGAGAGGGGGTGATCTCGTCGGCGTCGATGGTGAAGTCGCGCGGCAGGAGCATGAAGCGGCGGATCTTCTCCTGCCGGTCGAGGTTCTGGTTGAAGCGGTCGATCTCGGTCTGGATGATGGAGAGGACGCTCTCGTCCTTGACCAGTTGCTCGCGGTCCTTCGTGGTCACGCCGCGGGCCGCGGCGTCGCGCTCCAGCTTCTCGAAGTTCGGGACGATGAGCGCGGAGAGATACTTGCGCCGGTCGCCGATCAGCACCGGCGTGCCGATGTAGGGAGAGCTCTTGAGCAAGGCCTCCAGCGGCTGCGGGGCGATGTTCTTCCCGTAGGCGTTGATGATGATGTCCTTCTTCCGGTCGGTGATCTTGAGGAAGCCGTCGCGATCGAGCTCCCCGATGTCGCCGGTGTGGAACCACCCCTCGGAGTCGAAGGCCTGCGCGGTGGCCTCCGGGTTGTTCCAGTAGCCCTCCATCACGTGCGGGCCGCGGGTGAGGATCTCGCCGTCGGGGGCGATCCGCACCTCCACGCCGGGGATCACCGGGCCGACCGTGCCGAGGCGGCGCCGGGCGGGCGTGTTCACGGAGATGACCGGTGAGGTCTCGGTCAGGCCGTAGCCTTCGTAGATCTCCACCCCGGCCCCGATGAAGAACGAGGCCAGCTCCGCGGAGAGCGGCGCGCCGCCGGAGAGGACGAAGCGCACCCGCCCCCCCAGCCGCTCGTGGATTTTCTTGAACACCAGCTTGTCGGCGATCGCGGACTTGATCTTCAGGCCGGGCGGCAGCGGCTTCCGTTCCACGCGGTAGGGCAGCCGCTGCTCGGCGACGCGCAGCGCCCAGTGGAAGATCTTCTGCCGCGCCGGCGGCGCCGCGGCGACGTTGTCCATGATCCGGGCCCGCATCTTCTCGAACAGCCGCGGGACCGCCGCGAACGCGTGCGGCTTCACTTCCTGCAGGTTGTCGGCCACCTTCAGCACGTTCTCGGCGTAGGCGATCGTCGCCCCGCGGTAGAGATAGACGAAATCGGCCATCCTCTCCAGGATGTGCGAGAGCGGGAGGATCGACAGCGTGACGTCACCCGCTTCCAGCGGGATGAGGGGCGCGCAGGAGAGGACGTTGCTGGTGATGTTGCCGTGCGTCAGCATGGCCCCCTTCGGGTTCCCCGTGGTCCCCGACGTGTAGACCAGCGTGGCGAGGTCGGAGGCCTTGCGCGATTTGCGCAGGTCGTCGAACTTCGCCCGGCCGGTCCTCTCGTCTTCGGCCCGCCCCTTTTCCACCGTCTGCTCGAAGTCGAGAATGCCGGCGGGGAGCTTTGCCGGCGGGTCGCAGACGATGAGGGTATGGATGCTGGGGCAGTGGCTCCGGATCTCCACGACCTTCTGGAGCTGCTCGTCGTCGGAGCAGACCACCACCACCGAGCCGGAGTCGTTGAGGATGTACTCGATCTGCCATTGTAGGAGCGTGGGGTAGACCGGGACGGTCACGGCGCCGGCGGTGAGCGCGGCCAGGTCGGTGATGGTCCACTCCGGGCGATTCTCCGAGAGGATGGCCACCCGGTCGCCCGGCTTCACGCCGATGGAGCGGAATGCCGCGGAGAGATGGCGGACGCGGTCGCGGAACTCCGGGACGGTGATGTCGACCCAGCGATCGCCCTGCTTGTGCTTCATGACGGCGGGCCGGTCGATCTCGCAGGTGACGGCGTAGATGTCGTTCAGCGTCTCGACTTGCATGCGATCACCTCCATCCGCAACGGGGGGAGATCATAGCAAGATCAGGGAAGCCGGAAGCCGGTGCATGTAGCGCACACCTTCCGAGCCTGCTTCCTGCTTCCTGCTTCCCGCTTCCGGCTTCCCCCTCACGCCACCTTCAGCCACCGCCACAGCTCGGGGATCGTGGGGCGCTTGCCGTAGGAGAGGATCCCCACCCGGAAGATCTTCGCCGTGGCCCAGAAGAAGAGGGCGATGGTGGCGACGGAGATGAGGATGCTCAGCAGGATGTGCCAGAAGGGAGGCTCGGCCACCAGAGTGCGGACGTACATGGTCATCGGCCCGAAGACGGGTGCCAGGGAGAACGCCACCGACAGCTTCGAGTCGGGGTTGGTGATGATGGCCACCAGCAGGAACCACGGCAGCATCATGACCATGGTGATCGGAGCGATGAGCTGCTGCGCTTCCTTCTCCGAGTTGCTGACCGCGCCGCCGATGGCGTAGACGCAGACGTAGGTCAGGTAAGCCAGGATGAAGAAGATGAAGAAGTAGACGAAGGTCGCCGGCCGCAGGATCTGCAGGACGTTCTCCCCCGCCATGGCCGCGGTGGCGAGCCCGAAGGTGGCCACGAGGCCGAACATGAGGAACCAGACGCCGATCTGCGTCAGGCCCACCAGGGCCACGCCGAGGATCTTGCCGACCAGGAGCTGCTGGGTGGTCATCGACGAGACCAGGATCTCCACGACGCGGTCGGTCTTCTCCTGGATGATGCCGCGCATGATCTCCAGTCCATAGACGAAGGAGGGAATCAGCAGAAGGCCGGTCATGACGAAGCCGACGAAGAAGTTGGCCACGCCTCCCTTCTTCTCCTCGCCGCTCCTGGAGAGCTGCACGGCGTCGACGGACATGTTCCGGAGGACCGACTCGATATCGTCCGCTCCGATGCCGCGCGCGGCGAGCCGGTGACGCTGCGCGGCGCGGTTGGCAATCGAGGCCAGGCGCTCCTGCGACATGAAATCGGCCGCGGCCCGGCTGTAATACTTGAGGCCGGCCTCGGAACTGGTGAGGGCGTCGCCGGGAATGACGAAGACCCCGTCGATCCGCTGCGGGCCTTCGGCGGACATGCGGGCCAGGTACGGTCGGGCCATGGCTTCCGGATCCTTGTCTCCGGCATCGACGTATTCGACGTTCATGTTTTCCGGCAGCCCCCGGCGGCCCGGACCGCGCGGCGGCTCGCTCCCTGCCGGGCGGGCCCCCTCCCGGGTGAAGGCCTCCCGCAGCGCGCCGGTGCCGTCGACGACGGTGATCTTCTTCTCCCCCATCCCCCGGGCCATGATCAGGCTCGGCAGAACGAGCACCGCGGCCATCAGCACGGGCATGAGGAAGGTCATGATGATGAACATCTTCTTCCGGACGGCCTGGAGGTACTCGCGCTTGAGCACGGCATAGAGCTTCTTCACTGCACCACCCCGGCGAGCGTCTCCTCCCCCACCTTCTCGATGAAGATCTCCTCGAGGGAGGGGACGGCCAGGTCGAACCTGCGGACGCGGAGACGCCCCAGGCAGGCCCGGAGGATCTCCTGCGGGTCCGCTCCGTCGGCCAGGCTCAGCTCCGCGGCGTTGTTGACCACCGTGGCGCGCCGGACCTGGGGCAGCTCGCGGAGGAAGGCGCCGTCGCCGTCGTAGTCGATGTGGAGGGTGTTCTTGCCGAACGAGGCCCGCACCTGGTCGATGTCGCCTTCCAGCACCACGCGGCCGTGATGGATGAGGACGATCTCGTCGGCCATCCGCTCGGCCTCCCCCATCATGTGCGTGGAGAGGAGGATGGTCCGCCCCTCGTCCTTCAGGTCGCGGAGGAGATTGCGGACCAGGACCATGTTCACGGGGTCGAGCCCGGACTGCGGCTCGTCGAGGATGATCAGCTCGGGATCGTGCAGGAGGGTGCCGATGAGCTGGACCTTCTGCTGGTTGCCCTTGGAGAGCTCCTCGATCTTGGCGTCTCGCTTGTCGGTCAGCTCGAAGCGCTCCAGCCAGCGGTCGATCGAGGGGCGCACCTCGGCCGGCCGGCGGCCCTTGATCTCGGCAAGGAAGAGAAGGTGCTCGACGACCTTCATCTGCTTGTAGAGGCCACGCTCCTCCGGCAGATAGCCGATGCGGTCCCGGAACGGGCCGCCGTTGGACGAGGTCCACTCGATGCTCCCGGAATCGGGCATGAAGATTCCGGTGATCATGCGAATGGTCGTCGTCTTCCCGGCGCCGTTTCGGCCCAGCAGACCGGTGATCGTGCCGCGACGGACCTCGAACGAGACGCCGTCGACGGCGCGAAGATCACCGAACGTCTTGACTACGTCCCGAACCGCGAGGATATGCCCCATGACCCGGCAGCTCCTTCAGACAGAGTTGCCGGGCATTGTACGTGTCAGATCCCCGGGCTGCCGCGACTACGGCTTCGGGGGCGTCGGCTTGTACTCGGGGTCCTCTTCCTCGCTGACGACTGGTGCGAGCGGCTTCAGGACCTTCTTGATGGTCCTGACGATCCGGTCCATCAACCGCGGCGAGAAGTCGCCGTTCCGGTCGAAGATGGCGGCTGAGGCGACCGGGGCTTGGAGAACGAGGATCAGCGCGAAAACGACAGCTACAACACTCCGTACACGTCGGTTCATTTGAACCCTCCTGGCGGGATCTTTGCCCTACCGCAGGAGTGACGCGAACGGGGAAATCCCTACCCCCCCACCCTCAAATAGGGGGGGAAGGGGGTGGGGCGAAGAGGAGCTGGGGCTCCTTCGGGAGCCGCTGGATGTACTTCCGGACGTGCTGGGCGGTCTGGGGGGTGGCCCGGCGCTGAGCGGTGGCCTCCCGGAGGTACAGCAGAGCCGTCATGCCCTCGGTCGTCGTGCTGAGACCGGTGGTCTGGAATTGCTGAACCGCGGTCGCACACAGCTCTTCGGCGTCCGCGTAGCTCTTCTCGGCCAGCAGCAGCTCGGCCAGATCGAGGCCGGCTGACACCGCCATGTGGGCCATACCGAGCCGCTGGAAGTCGTCACGAACCGAGCGCAGGCGGAGCTTCGCTTCGGCATGGCGTCCCTCGGCCGCCAGAAGGCAGGCCACGTTGTAGCGGACCCGTGCCGCCTCCGGGGCGTTAGCAGTCTCTTCGTAGATCGCCGCCGTGATCTGGTAGAGATCGAGGGCGCGCGGAACAGCGCCGAGCTGCCACTGACACAGAGCCAGGTTACCGAGCACCAGCGCGCGAGCTTCGCTGTCCATGTCCGCCTTGTAGCGCTCCTCGAGATCCTCGAGGATCGGGAGCGCCTCGCGATAACGGAGCTGGTTCAGAAGCGAGAAGGCCTCGGCGCTTCTCGCGGCGGCAAACCGCTGCCGGTCGCCGAACGCGCGGAAGATCCTGGCTGCGCTGCGGGCTTCGTCGAGCGCTTCCTCGTGCCGGTCGCTCGCGCTCAGGATCAGGCCACGGACGATGGAAACGCGCCCCAGCTCGTAGTCGGAAACCACGCACGACTCAAACGCTGTCTGGGCCTGATCCACGCCCCTCCACGCCGCCGGGTAGTCGCCTACGTAGAAGGCGACAAAAGCAAACTGGCGCCAAGCCGTGCCGCGGCTGCGGAACACCACGTCGGCTGAACCGTGCTGGGGAACGAGAACGCCCCCAACTTCGGTCGCCAGCCGGGCGACCGTCAACGCCTCGGCCGGATCGCGGTAGAGGACTTCTTCCGACGCTTTGACCAGTGCGTGCACGATGGCCGGCTTCTGAAGCTCGGAGCTCGCCGTCACCGCTGGCAACCACTGCTGCTGAGGGAGGCGGAGCAGGTTGGCCACAGCAGCGGTTGCGATGTGCTGGTCGGCCGCGACTGCGAGGGAAGCAGAACGAAGCGCCGCCACCGTCTCCGGGACCGGCTCCTGGCGCAGGTCGCGAAGGTCCCAGGCCGCTTCCTCACCGAGGACCTCGGCGATGACCTTGTACGACGCGAGGGTGTCCGAACAGGTGCTGCAAATGGCGAGATGCGAATCGCGCTCGGGATCGAGCGTCCTGCTCAGGAGCCCGATCAGCGTCTCGTCATCGTAGTGCCGTTCGACGATCATCGTGTCACCGCCGTGATGTTGATGTAGATCTCCCGAACACGTCCGAGGCAGTTGTGGATCAGTTTCTCGGCGTACCGGGTGGTCGTCTCCATCTCACGGGCCATTTCCGCGGCCGACCGCCCTTCGAAGTAATGAAGCCGCAGCGTCTCCCGGCACCGCGGCTGCAGATAGCCGAGAGCCTGCTGGATGGTCATCTCCATGGCCCGCTTCTCCGGAAGCGAGTCGGAGACCGGATCGGAATGCTCGAGGTAGTCCTCCGGCAGCGCCTCCGAGCGTCCCTGCGAACGCCAGTAATGCCGGCTGGCGTTGCAGATCGCCGCGACCAGCCAACCCTTCACGTTGTCGATGGGCCGCCCGGTCTGCAGGAACGCGAGGAAGACCTCCTGGAGCAGCCCCTCCGCATCGGCCTCCGGAACGCCGAACTTCCGGCAGGCCACCGACAGCATCAGGATTCGATACCGCACATAGAGCGCCTCGACATCGACACCGATGGCGCGCTCGCCGGCCGGCCTGACAGGGCGGAACGCCCCCGCCAGCGCAGGGGCCAGCGCCTCTCCGACCGGAGAGGGCGACTCGGGAGTCAGATTCGGATCCAGCACGCGCGCTGCCTCGACGGACTTGATTGCTGAAGTAAGGATTGTACGCAAGACGCTAACACGAATTCCGTCCCGGCGAAACCGGAGAATCCGCCCCTTCCCCTTCCCCCGCCGCATTCGGTGCTATTCTCCGCCGGCCATGAACCAGGAGCAGACCCGCCAACTCATTGAGCGGCGATGGGATGAGTCCATTCTGCCCACCTTGCAGGATTACATTCGCATCCCCAACCAGTCTCCACTTTTCGAGCCGCAATGGCGTGACCTGGGTCACATGCAGCGCGCCGTCGGCCTCGCCCGCGGCTGGGCCGAATCGCAGGGAGTGGCCGGCCTCCGGCTCGAAGTGGTGGAGGTGGAGGGGCGGACTCCCCTGATCTTCATGGAGATCGACGGCGAGGCGACCTCCACCGTGCTCATGTACGGACACCTCGACAAGCAGCCGGCCATGGTCGGCTGGGAGGAGGGACTCGGCCCCTGGACGCCCGTGCTTCGCGATGGCCGCCTCTACGGTCGCGGCGCGGCGGACGACGGGTACGCCATCTTCGCCACCATCGCCGCCATCCGCGCCGTGCAGGAACAGAAGGCCGCGCATTCGCGGATCGTGGTGATCATCGAGTGCTGCGAGGAATCAGGGTCGGTCGATCTGCCCGCCTACATGGATCTGCTCGCCGGCCGCATCGGCAGTCCCCGGCTCATCATCTGTCTCGACAGCGGCTGCGGCAACTACGACCAGCTCTGGATGACCACCTCGCTGCGGGGGTCGGTGGTGGGCAACCTGACGGTGGAGGTCCTCACCGAGGGGGTTCATTCGGGCGACGCCAGCGGAATCGTCCCCTCGAGCTTCCGCATCCTCAGGATTCTTCTCGACCGACTCGAGGACGCCACCACCGGCACGATCAAGCCGGAGTGGCTGCGGGTCGACATCCCCCCGAACCGCATCGAGGAGGCCCGCCGGACGGCGGCAATCCTCGGAGAGGACATCTACAGGAAGTTCCCGTGGGTCCCCGGCATGCAGCCCCTCGCCAAGGACGCCGTGGAGCTGCTCCTCAACCGCACCTGGAGGCCCGCCCTCGCCATCACCGGGCAGGAGGGTCTGCCCGACCTGGTGCAGGGCGGCAATGTCCTGCGACCGAAGACCGCGGTGAAGCTCTCCCTCCGCACCCCGCCCACCCTCGATGCCAACGCCGCGGGAGAGCGTCTGAAGAGGCTCCTGGAGAGCGATCCGCCATACGGCGCACGCATCGGATTCGAGTACGAGAAGGGCGGGACGGGGTGGGAGGCGCCGCAGACGGCGCCGTGGATGGAAGAGTCCGTCGACCGCGCCTCGCGCGCTTTCTTCGGCAGGCCGGTCAGCACGTTCGGCGAGGGGGGCTCGATCCCCTTTATGGGGATGCTCGGCGAGCGGTACCCGGAGGCGCAATTCCTCATCACCGGCGTCCTCGGCCCGCACAGCAATGCGCACGGCCCGAACGAGTTCCTGCACATCGCGTTCGCGAAGTCCCTCACCGCCTGCATCGCGCAACTCCTGGCGGACGAGCGCACCAGCGCCTGACGCCGTGCCCTCTCCCGCTTGCGGGAGAGGGTGGCGCGAAGCGCCGGGTGAGGGCACTCCGTCTCGCGGTCGCACCCCTCATCCGGCCTTCGGCCACCTTCTCCCCCGCCGGGAGGCGGGGGAGAAGGCTCTGCAGTTCATCTCCGCTTCACCGGCGCCCCGGCGCCGTTAACCCGCTCGGGATGACACGGTTCACGGTTTGTAGTTCTTCTCCCCTGCCTCGATGCGGATCGGGAGGCGGTTCTGCGGCGGCGGCAGCGGGCAGGTCGCGAACGGCGTGAAGACGCACGGCGGGCTGTAGGCCTTGTTGAAGTCGACCACCACCTTGCCGTCTACTCCCGGCCGCGGAACGTACAGGTACCGCCCCGCGGGATAGGTCGTGTCGCGACTCGTCTCGTCGCGGAAGATCATGAACAGCTCCTTCGATCCTTCCTCGTCGATCGCATCGAGGCGATGCATTTGCCCATCGACCTCGAACGCCAGCGCGCCGGGAACGGTCTGCTCGGCCACCAGCCCGGTGACGTCGGTGATCGGAATCTCACGGGCGGGCTGGTACGGCTCGAACTGGGCGACGACGCGCCAGCGCGGATCGACCGGGTAGTACTCGAGGCCGCGGAAGTTCAGAAGCGTTTCCGCCTGCGGGTCCTTGACCCGGACGCCGAGGCGATCGCCCCGCCGGATGATCTGGAAATTGAGCGGGCCGGCGTGGACGATGGTCCGCCCCCCTCCGGCGGTGTCATCGTTCAACCTGACCGGTCCGGTCACCGGCCGGTCGGCGATCATGACCGGCGCCCCCGACGCCGGCTCGAGCGTGACCGACCCATCCTCGAGCCGCAGCGTTCCGACGAACTCGGGCGCCTTGGGCGGCAGGACGATCCGGTTCGAGTCCGCCGATCCGATCGGGTTCGGCCCCGGCTCTAGCCAGTGAAGGCCGGCCAGCGTCAGCCAGCCGTCGTCGCGGCGCAGCCTGCTGTCGCGGTTCTCCTTCCACTTCCTGACCTCCTCCTCGTGCGCGGCCGGATCGAACGGCACCTCGGGACGGCAGGCGGCCAGAAGCAGGGCGGCGAGGAGGATCTGTTTCATGGGATTAGGATAGTGGAGGTTTCGGAATTGCCCGTCCATGTGTCCAATCGACATGGCCAGCTTAGCCCGTTTTCCGGCTCCGGAGCAGGAGCGCGAGGGCAGCGGCCAGGCCACCGACGAGAAACGGCTCCTGGAGGCGGTGCGCGGCGGCGACCGCGACGCCGCGGAGGCGATGGTGGAGAGGACGTACTCGGCGGTCTACGCCTCGCTCTTTCGACTCTGCTCCGACCGTGACCTGGCGGCCGACCTGACCCAGGAGACGTACCAGAAGGCGTGGGCGGCGCTGAGAGGGTTCGACGGGCGCTCGCAACTGTTCACCTGGCTCTACCGCATCGCCTACACCACCTTTCTGAACCATGTGCGGCGGCCGCGGCGCACCACCTCGCTCGACGAGTCCCACGCGGCCGGCCTCGCGGACGAGGGTCCGGGGGCCGACCAGGTCCTGTTCGCCAACGAGGAGTCGCGGCGCCTTCGGGCCGCGGTCCTCCGCCTGCCCGAGGACCTGCGCTTCACCGTCACGGCGCACTTCTGGGGGGGGCTGCCGGTGAAGGAGATCGCCCGGATCGAGGAGATCACCACGGTGGCGATTCGCAAGCGGCTGCACAAGGCCTTCTCGCTGCTCGAGGCGATGATGGACGAGGATTCGACATGACCCAGGAACGAAAAGCTGAACTGCAGCGCAAGCTGGCCATCGCGCCGGTGGCGAAGCCGCCATCGGGGCTGGCCGAGCGCATCAAAGCCGACATCCCCCGGTACCTCGACGCCCGGCGGGATCGCGAGCGGCTCTCGCGGTCGATGGCCTTTCCCCTTCGCGTGGCGGCCTCGGTCGTCCTGCTGATCACCTCGGTGTTCCTGACCATCCAGATGCTCTCGCGCGACGAGCGCTCGCTGGTCACCGTGACCGGCTCCGGGCCGGCGCCCTCCCCGCTTCCGGCGCAGGTCGAGCCGACACTCCCCGAAGCGGCTCCGGCGGCCGAGGCGGATCGCCAGATCGCGCCCGCGACGGTGCCGGCCGAGCCTCCCCCGGTGGCACTCCGCCGGCGCGACGAGGCACGGCAGGCTCCCGCGCCGGCTGTGGCGCGGGAGGAGAAGAAGGACGAACGGGAGGATCCGCAGCCGGCAGCAGCCGGCCGGATCTCACGTGACGCGGGGCCGCGGAGTCAGTCGGTGGCGAAGCTCGCCGCGGCGGAGTCCGACGTGGCGCAGTCCGGCATGGCGGAGTCTGCCGTGGCGGACGCCGCCGCTCCTGCCGCCCCGCCGGCGCAGTTCAGCGGTGTCGCGCGCACGATGAAGAAGCCGGCCGCGGCGACGGCCATCACTCCGTCCGCAGCGCCCCTGGAGCGGACGACGAAAGCGATCTTCGGCATCTCCATCGATCCAGGGGCGTTCGCGCGGGTGAAGGAGATCATCGAGCGCGGCGAGAAGCCGGCGCCGGTCGCCGTCGACGTGGCGGCGCTGGTCAATCACTTCGCCGGTCCACCGGAGCGCGCTCCCCGCGAAGTGCAGCTCCAGGTCGAAGCGTCGAGCGCTCCCCTCTCGTCCGACCGCGCCGCGGTGATCCGTTACACGGTCGACAGCGCGGTGGCGGCGCGGGCGGAGCTGTCGGTCATGATCGAGGAGGAGGCGGTCGAGTGGCATCGCGTCGTCACGCCGGCGGGAACGCTGGGGCGATCGGAGCAGATGCTCCGCCCGCACGACTCGGTGACGGGCCTGCTCGAAGTGCGCATGGATCCGAAAGCATGGGGCCGCCAGAGAGTGGCCACGATCAAGCTCAGGTACGACTCACCGTCCGGCCGGCCGGAGGAAATCCAGCGCGTGGTGCGCGCCGGCGACCTCGGACGGAGCTGGGCGTCGGCGTCGCGCCGGCATCGGCTGGCGACCCTGGGCGCGCTCTGGGGCGAGTCACTGCGGGGCGAAGACCCGCAGGGTGAGATCGCCCGCGCGGCAACGGATCTGGCCGGCGAGGCGCCGGACGACGTCCGGGCCGGCGAGCTCGCCGCGGCCGCTACCGCTTCTTCCCGCCCCCGAAGTTCCGGACCGACTGGAAGTGGACGTTGAAGTAATCGGCCGCCGCGCGGAGGGCGCGGCTGACGATCGACGGCTCCTTGGCCGGAATGCACTCGAGGGCGAGCCGCATGTGCTGGGGCAACTGCGCGCGACAACTGCGGCAGAGCGCGTTGCCGATCGTCTTCGTGTGATCGCAGCGGGGACATTGCTGCCGTCGCGCCAGTCCGCCCACCTGCTCTCGCGTGAGTTGCATTGCCCGGGAATCGTTGCACGCGGAGGGGCGCGCCCGCAAAGAAAGTGACCCGCGTCACGTCCGCGGATCACCCCGGCTGAGCGTAGAATCCGGGAGTCAACCATGTCCGAAGCGGCGCTTCGCGGGAGTCTCGGCTCGTTCAAGCTCGCCGATGTGCTCACGCTCCTCAGCATGAGCCGCAAGAGCGGCACCCTCATCCTGACCAGCCAGGAACGGCGGGCGTCGGTCGTGTTCGTCAACGGAGGGGTCGTGTACGCCGGCTCGACGCAGGAGAAACTCCGTCTGAGCGCGATCCTGCTGCGCAAGAAGAAGATCACCCGCGAACAGTTCGAGACCATCGACGGGCTGATGGCCCGCGAAGGAGGGCGGTTCGGAGCCATCGCCGTGCAGCAGGGAGTGCTGGCCGAGGACCAGCTCCGCGACTTCCTGAAGACCCAGGTGGAGGAGGTGCTCTTCGACGCCTTCGTCTGGACCGAGGGGGAGTTCGGCTTCGCCGAGCACCTCGAGCTTCCGGAGTACGCCGTGACCATCACCGTCGACCTGCCGAACCTGATCATGGAGGGGGCGCGGCGGATCGAGGAGTGGGAGCACTGCCTGCAGCTCCTCCCCGACAGCTCGACCATCTACCGCGTCGTCGCTTCGCCGCGCGACGACAAGGTCACCCTGACCGCCGAGGAGTGGAATCTCCTGTTCATGATCAACGGGCATCGAACGCTCGACGATCTGGTGCGCGACTCGGAGGACGACCCGCTCAACGTCTATCGCATCGTCTACGGCCTCGCGGCGAACCAGCTCATCGAGCCGGTGGGCTCGCAGGACCCGGCACTCGACGTCCAGCGCGTCCGCGACTCTCCCTCCACGCAGGACGACACCATGAAGCAGACGGCGCCGATCTTCCACGCCGAGCCGACCGTGCAGGACGAGGATGTGGCCGACGAGACCAGTCTTCTCATCACCGGTCGCGCCGCCGAGCAGGCCCCGGTCGTGGCCCGCCTGCTGATCTCCGACGGCGAGCCGGAGCCGCGTACGGTGGCCCTCACCGAGAGCGAATATCTGGTGGGCCGCCATCGGGACAACAACATCCAGATCAACGACCTCGGCGTGTCGGGATTCCACGCCCGGATCTTCCGCTCCGCCGAGGGCTACGCCATCGAGGACCTGAAGAGCCGCAACGGCATCTGGGTCAACGGCACGCGCGTCTTCCACGCCACGCTGCACAGCGGCGACACCGTCCGCCTCGGCGCAACCGACGTGAAATACGAGGTGGTCTCGGAGTGAGTGGATCCCCCGTGTCATTCCGAGCCGGCGAAGCCTCGAAGGGGCGGAGCGCGGCGAGGAATCCCCTGCCGACGGAGCGCGCCGCGTACTTCGCGGGAGATTCCTCGCCGTCTGCGCGGCTCGGAATGACACGGGCTATCGGATGACCGTCGCCCCGCGCAGGTACGGTCGCAGGACCTCGGGGATCACCACCGACCCATCCGCCTGCTGGTAATTCTCGAGCACCGCCACCAGCGTCCGGCCGAGCGGGAGCCCCGACCCGTTCAGCGTGTGCACGAAGCCGGTCCTGCTGTCCGCCGTCCGGTAGCGAATCGCGGCGCGCCGCGCCTGG
>DATLEX010000153.1:0-16606 GCA_035525045.1 Thermoanaerobaculia bacterium
CGCACGCCGTCGAGGATCAGCCGCTCGGTGCTGAGGTGGAGGGTGATGATCTCGTCCGGAAAGTTCGACGTGAACTCGATGGTGTAGCTCCCGCTGCGGTAGGACATGGCGTTGAGCACGATCGCGCTGGCCTGCCGCTCCACGGCCCGGCTCAGCTCCTCCGGCTTGAGGAACCCAAGCTCGATCAGCAGCGAGCCGATCCGGCGCGAGACCACCACCCGCTCCATGGCCTGGTGGTACTGCTGCAGGTTCAGCTCCCCGCCGCGCAGGAGCGTCTCGGCCAGCCCCATGTCCGAATCGGTGCTGGAGGCGAAGATCATCCGCCCCTCGTTGAAATAGATCACGTCGTTCCGCCCGATGGCGTCGAGGGAGAGGATGGCGGTCTCGCTGCTGCGGATGATCGACCGGAAGAGATCGGGAACGGTGGTCTCGGCCAGCGTGCCCTGGATGCTGAGCTCTTCGGACATGGCCAGAGTGTAACTTGCGGGGCCGCCCCGCCCCCGTTCAGGGCAGGGCCACCGGCGGCTTCGTCGCGTTCTCGACGGCCGCCACGCCCACGGCGTTCTTCGTCGTCGACTTCACGCGGTACATGGCCGCGTCGGCCTGCCGCACCAGATCCTCCTTGCTCACGGCGTGAGTCGGGTAGGTCGCGATGCCGAAGCTGGCGGTGATGGAGATCTCCACGTTCGTATCGACCAGGAAGGGGCTGGCGGTCATCGCCTTGCGCACGCGGTTGGCCACCGCCATGGCCTGGTCCTGGTCGGTCTGGGGGAGGATGATGCAGAACTCGTCGCCGCCGAACCGGACCACTTTGTCGATGCCCCGCACCGCGCCGAGCACGCGCTTGGCGACCTCCTGCAGCGTCCGCGACCCGGTCAGGTGACCGTAGAAGCTGTTCACCATCTTCAAGTCGTCCAGGTCGAGGAAGATGATGCTGAAGAGGGTCCCGTAACGCCTCGACCGCTCCATCTCCTCATCCAGGTACGACTCGAAGAACCGGCGGTTGAAGGCCTTCGTCAGGTCGTCGCGCATGGCCAGGTCGCGGCTGCGCGTGAGCTGGTAGATGTTGCTCAGCACCTGGGCCACGGCGGTGAGGTACTGCGTCACGTCCCGCGTCGCCTCCTCGGTGACCGCGTCCCTGCCGTCCAGCGGCACCCGGATCACGCCGATCAGGTCTTCCTGCACAAGGAGGGGCATGACCATCAATCCTCGTCCGTCCGCGGAGCGGTCGATGGCGACCAACTGTCCCGACGAGAGCGCACGCTGAAGCAGGCCGGGGGGAACACCCGGCAGGAACTCCCCCTTGTCGCGCAGATCGGGGTCGTTGCTGAAGCTGACCACGTAGCGCTCCAGCCGCGGGTCGTGGAGAAACAGCGTTCCGCGGTCGAGCCCGAGGAGTTTCAGCACCGTCATGGCGATGCGCTCGGAGACGGCGTCGGCATCGACCATCGACATCATGTCGTGGATCTCGTGGAGATACGACACCTGCTTCTCGAGCTCCGCGGCGTGAACGGCGGCGCCGGTGAGATCGGCGGCGAAGTCGAGGTAATCCTCCGGCGTCTCCAGGAACTCGCTGCGCTCGACGCGGATCTCACCGTGTCGCCGCTGCGGCCGGGACCCGTCGCACAGCACGACCCGGACCACGCTCTTCCCGGGCGGCGTCTCCAGCACCGCGTGCGAGTCGGCGTCGACGACCACGGTCCGGCACGTCCGCCGCTCCGACTCGTCGGTCGCAAAGTCCGCCTCCGGACACCGCTCGCGCAATCGGCGGACCAGGTCGTCACGACCGCTGTAGATGCCGATCATTTCTCTGCTCATGCGGCGAAACGCCTAATTCTACAATGGGTTCGGCTCGCCATGCGCATTGCTCAGATCCTCCTTCGCCCGGCGTCCTATTACGACCGAAAGAGCCGTCAGATCGACCATGCCGCTCTCGCCGCGCGCCACGAAGTCATCGAGACCGACTTTCCCGGCGCGCTCGCGGCCGGCGCCGCCCTCGCCCACGTCTACGGCCGCGGCTTCCAGCCGCCTCCGCGCCGCCGTTTCCTCCTTCCCTATGTCGCCTCCTCCCCTCCCCGAGCCCGCCGTCTTCCCTGGTCCAGCCCCGCCCAGCCGCGGCTCATCGTCTCTCCGCTCGAGAACCTCCCGGAGGCGGTCGACGACTCGTATTTCGCGGAGGGGAGGGAGCCCGGCCCGCCTCAGACGCCCCCGGCAGCCCTGCGCACCGTCGGCACCTTCGGCGCCGAGCGTCCCGGCATCACGCAGATGATCGAGCAGACGCTGGCGCGCATCCGCCGGTTCCGCGACGACGTCGAGTGGGTGCGCTTCGACTCTCCCCCCCAACCCGGCGACCTGGCTCGGGTCGATCTGTGGGCCGATCCGGCGGTCGCCGGCGACGACTTCGACGGATTCGTCGCCGAGGCAATCGCTGCAGGGAAAGTGGTTGTGGCCTCCCGTACGCCGATCAACGTCCACCGGCTGGAAAAGGGACGGACCGGGTTCCTCGTCCCGCCGCGTGACCCGAACGAACTCACCCATGCGATACTAACCGCCCTGTTCAAGTCCGAGGTGGCGTGGGTCAAAATCGAGGCAGCGAGGCAGACGGCCGGGAAATTCCGGGCGCGCCACCGGCTCCGCGCGCTCGAGAGGATCTACGAAGCCGTGACCGAATGAGACCCGACTTCGAGATTGCTGCATCGCAGAAGCGCGCTCTGGAGCTGGTGACCGAGGTGGCGAAGGAGAAGGACTGCCGCCCCTTCCTCGTCGGAGGTCCCGTGCGCGATCTTCTCCTCGGCCGCGGCGCCATCGACGTCGACCTGACGCTGGAGGAGGGAAGCTCGACTCTGGCACGGGCCCTCGCCAGACGAGTCGACGGGCGCGTCCGCTCCTACCCCCAGTTCATGACCTACAAGGTGACCGCCGACGGGCTGCCGGAGATCGACATCGCCACGGCCCGGAAGGAGCGCTATCGCAGCCCCGGCGCCCTCCCGGCCGTGACCGCGGGCAAGCTGCAGGACGACCTGCTGCGCCGCGACTTCTCCATCAATGCCATCGCCCTCGATCTGCTCGACGGCTCCCTCCACGACCCCGCCGCGGGCGAGCGCGACCTGCGCGAAGGGGTCATCCGGATCCTCCACGAGAAGAGCTTCATCGACGACCCCACCCGGATCTTCCGCGCCATCCGCCTCGCCGCCCGCCTCCGGTTCGCCATCGAGGAGGACACGGCCCGGCGCATGCGCGAGGCCATCGACGCCGGGGCGCTCGGCACCGTGACCCGGGAACGGCTCTGGCGCGAGGTGTTCCTGGCCATGGACGAGGCCGATGCTCCCGCCATCCTGTCCGCGCTCGACGAGCAGGGGGCGCTCTCCGCTCTCATCGGCGGGCGGCTCACCGGGGAGGCACAGCAGACCCTGCGGCGGGCGCGAGAGGCGGTCGCGGCGCGTCCTGAACTCGATCGCCATGTCCTCTACGCCGGGGCGCTGCTGCGCGGCCTGGAACTCCCCTCCGACGACACGCTGGCGGGGGCCGGGTTCTCGCAGAAGCGGACGCGGAGCATTCTGCAGATCGCGCGGGAGCTGCCGCGGTTCGAGGAGGCGCTGGCGGGGGCGCAGTCGGACCGCCACCGGTTCCGCCTCCTCAGGGGCGTCTCGCCCGAGATCCGGACGATCGTGGCGGCGGCACGCCCCTCCGAGAGCGGGCATGTGGCGCGGTTCGAGGAGTTCCAGCGCTTCAAGCTGCCCCTGCGGGGAAACGAGCTGGAGGTGCCGGGCGGGCCGCATGTGGCCCGGGCCCTGGAGCGGACCCGCGAGGCCGTCTTCACCGGCGAGATCCCGCCCGATCAGGCCCGCACTTTTGCGCGGGAAATGGCCATCAAGTATCTTAAGCGGGAGCACTCGTCCGATCTGAAATGAAGCCGCACCCGGGATGCGCCGCCGCCTTCGCTCTGATGATCATGGCGGCGCTGCCTCTCGCCGCGCAGACTCCGCCGCCCGAGCCGGAGCCGCCGCACGACATCACCCAGGTCGACGCGGTCCCGCCGGAGGGGGCCATGAACACGCCGCTTCCCGAACGCCAGCGGCGACGGCTGAGAAAGTATGAGACGCCGGAGCTGACCGGTGCGCGGCAGGCCATCGGCTCGCAGCTCATCGGCGGGGAGCTTCCCCGTCCGATCCTCGATTACGGGGTGCGGACCAGCGCGGTCGAACAGCGCATCTCCTTCTTCGAGGGAGGGCTGGTGGTCATCCGGCTGAGTGGCGCCGGCGGCACGATTCACAAGCGGGTGATCATCCCCGCCGACGCGTTGCAGAATTATCTCGAGATCGCCTCGGCCGGCGCGCTGCGCAAGGTCCGCCCGATCGACGTCTCGCCGCCGTCGGAGCGCCGCCGGGCCTTCCTCCGCATCCATGAGAAGGACGGGACCTATGTGGAGCGGACCTTCGATCCCGGCGGGTTCCGGCCGCGGTCCCTGCAGAGCCAGATCACACCGCTGGAGGACCTGCTGCGCGCGCTGTCGGAGGACCGAACCGTCACCAGCACCGTCGCCAACTACGAGCCGGACGTGGGGGACGAGCTGGTAGCCGACGACCGGAAGGTATGGCGGGTGGTCCGGATCATCGACGACAGCGGGATCGTGGAGCTTCGCTGCACGAGCGCGCCGCTGATCATGTACGTGGCGAAGAAGGACCTGTACAACTACTTTGTCGGACGGCCGGCTGAGGAGTGATCTCCGCATCACCGCCGGCACGCTGCGCGGACGCCGCGTCCCCGTCCCCCCCGGCGAGGTCCGTCCGACCTCGGAGCGCGCCCGGCAGGCGTACTTCAACATCGTGGCAGACGGGATCGCAGGCGCGCGGTTTCTCGATCTCTTCGCCGGGAGCGGCATCTTCGCGTTCGAGGCCCTCTCCCGCGGCGCGGAGTCGGCGGTGGCGGTGGACAGCTCGCGCCGGAACGCCATGATCATCGGGAAGACCGCCGCGCGGCTCGGCGTGAAGGTGGAGACGATCGTCGGCGATGTGATCGATGTCATCCCGGGCGGGATGACATTCGATCTCGTCTACGCCGACCCTCCGTACGACTTCGGGCGGTACGACGACCTGCTCCGGGTCCTCGACGACCTCCCCCTGGGGCCTGGCGCGATCGTGGCAGTGGAACAGAGACGGCATGCGCCGCCGTTTACGGTCGAGCCGCGGCGGCTGTCCTTCCGGCGGCGCGCCGAGTACGGCGAGGTCTGGATCAGCTTCTTCACGGAGAAAGAGAATCGATGGAACTGACGCTCGACGACCAGGGAGCCCAGGCGCTCTTCGGGAATCACGACGAGAACCTGCGCATGCTGGAGGAGGAGTTCAAGGTCAAGATCTCCTCGCGCGGAAACGAGATCTTCGTCAGGGGGGAGGCCGGCGACGTGGCCCCGGTGGAGAAGCTCCTGGCGCAGATGCAGGATCTGATCACTCAGGGCTATCCCATCAAGAAGAGCGACATGTCCACGGCCATGCGCGTGCTGCGCGACAAGCCCGACGCCAGCGTGGTGGAGTTCTTCACCGACGACGCCATCCAGCAGTCGGTGCGGCGGGTGGTCACGCCGCGGAACATGGCCCAGAAGCTCTACCTGCAGTCGATCCAGGACTACGACATCACCTTCAGCATCGGGCCGGCCGGCACGGGGAAGACCTTCCTGGCCGTGGCCGCCGCGGCGGCCGCGCTCAACGACAAGTCCATCAAGCGCATCATCCTCTGCCGTCCCGCCGTGGAGGCGGGCGAGCGCCTCGGCTTCCTCCCGGGCGACATCGCCGAGAAGATCAATCCCTACCTCCGCCCGCTCTACGACTCGCTCTACGACATCATCGGCTTCGAGAAGGTGGAGAAGCTGATCGAGCGGAGCATCATCGAGATCGCCCCGCTGGCCTTCATGCGCGGCCGCACCCTCAACGACGCCTTCATCATCCTCGACGAGGCCCAGAACACCACCCCCGAGCAGATGAAGATGTTCCTCACCCGCCTTGGCTTCGACTCCAAGGCCGTGGTCACCGGCGACATCACCCAGGTCGACCTCCCCGACGGGAAGAAGTCGGGCCTCCGCGAGGCGCACCGCATCCTCGGAAAGGTGGAGGGAATCAAGTTCTTCAACTTCACCCACAAGGACGTCGTCCGCCATCCGCTCGTGTCGAAGATCGTGAACGCCTATGATCGCGCCGAGGAGGACGCTCCCCCCGCGTGAACATCGAAGTGACCGGCGCCGCGATCGCGAGGCTGACACGGCGCGAGATCGCCTCCTTTGCGCGGAAGGTGCTCCTGAAGCTGCATCGTGACGCCGGCGTCTCGATCGCCTTCGTCGACGACGAGACGATGACCGATCTGAACCGGCGTTTTCGCCACAGGAATCGGACCACCGACGTGCTGACGTTCCCCGGCGATGAGACCTACAGCGGCGAGATCGTCATCTGCGTCGATCAGGCCCGCCGCCAGGCCGCCGAGGAGAAACACTCCCTCGCCACCGAAGTCCGTTACCTCATTCTCCACGGCATCCTGCACTCCCTCGGCTACGACCACGAGACCGACGGCGGCGAGATGAACGCGCTGGAAGAGCGGGTGCGGGAGGCGGTGGGGTTGGATTAACCACAGTGAAAACCCGTGCTCAATCGAAGGCCACGATCCCATCCTTCCAGAGCTTGTAGAAGATCAGCATCGCGTCCGGCTCGCGGATCGGGCTGACCTTCACGATCGACCCCAGGTCCCAGGTGCCGTTGATCCGGGAGAGGAGGAAGCCCTCGTTCGGGGAGAAGTTCATCTGGGAGATCTCGTCGAACGACTTGATGACCCTGGGGACCTTCGACTCGACGAGGCCCATGTTGTGCAGCTCGGCCAGGATCACCGCCTCCGCGCCGCGGATGGCGCTGCGCACCTTCGGATGGTTCGGGTCGAGGTTCTGCGCGGCCTTGAGCAGCCGCTGCGTCCGCTCGTAGTTCTTCTCCTTCAGCGCCGTCTGCGCCGCGTTGAGCATGGCCTGGATCTCGTCGACCTCGTCGAACATCCGCGGGAAGCCGCCGCTCTGGCTCTGCATCTTCTCCGCCGCCTCGCGGGTGGGGTCCTCCATCCGGACGAACCCCTCGCGCACCAGGGAGTAGATCGTCGAGCAGACCACGAACGACGGCGCGCGGCTCTCCAGCATGATCTCGGTGATGTTCCGCTTGCCGTCGATCACGTGGACGACCGTGCGCTGCACCTCGTCGAGGTCGGCGGCCGGCTCCACAGGCTTCTCCATCACCGGCACCATGCCGTCGTGCTCGACCACTTCGCGGATCCGCGGCCACTCGTCCACCCGCCGCGTCCCTTCCATGATGATCCCCGTCACGTCGATCTTCAGCGGGATCATCTGCATCTGCGGCAGCTCGTCGTCGACAAAGTGAAACTCCCCCTCCTGCCAGAGAAAGACGTCGTAGATCTCCTCCTCGGCTTTGACCCGCATGAGGCGCTGCAGGTCCATCTCGGTGATCAGCCCGATCGTGACCAGGATCTTCCCCAGGAGGATGCCCGACTGGAGCTGGACTTCCATCGCCTTGCGCAGCTCCTCCTCGGTGAGAAATCCGTGGCTCAGCAGGAACTGCCCGAGGTACTCGCGCGGATCGTTGGAAGCGGAGGAGATGACCCGGCCGGCGCGGAAGAAGATCTTCTTCTCCACCGCCTGCCGTGCCACGACGAGGGTGCCGGTCTTCTGCCCCAGGCTGAGCCACTGGAGCAGGTCGCCCGGGAGCATCGTCTTCAAATTTCCGCTGACACCCATCGCCGCAAAGGGTTGTGAATTATACCGGCCCCCTGTCATCCCGAGCGTGAGCGAGGGAAACGTGCCCTCTCCCGCTTGCGGGAGAGGGTGGCGCGAAGCGCCGGGTGAGGGCACCCGTTCTCGCGGTCGCACCCTCATCCGGCCTTCGGCTCTGCGGTTCATCTCCGCCTCACCGGCGCCCGGCGCCGTGAACCAGGTCGGGATGACATACGCTACACACCGCATGGATGCCAATCGGAAGACCGTGTACGACGAGAGCGATCTCCGGGAGCGCGGCTTCGACCCGCAAACCGACCTCGGCGCGCCGGGAGCCTTCCCCTACACCCGCGGGCCGCAGCCCACCATGTACCGCGGCCGGCTCTGGACCATGCGCCAGTACGCCGGCTTCTCCACGGCCACAGAGTCGAACCGCCGCTACCGCTATCTGCTCGAGCGCGGCACCACCGGCCTCTCGGTCGCGTTCGACCTCCCGACGCAGATCGGCATGGATTCCGACGACCCGCGCGCGCGCGGCGAGGTCGGCAAGGTCGGCGTGGCCATCGACTCGATCGAGGACATGGAGACATTGCTCGACTCCATCCCGCTCGATCAGGTCTCGATCTCCATGACCATCAACGCCCCCGCCTCGATCCTCCTCTCGCTCCTGCTGGTGGTGGCCGAGCGGCGCGGCGTGCAGTGGACGCAGCTCAACGGGACGATCCAGAACGACATCCTCAAGGAGTACGCGGCCCGCGGCACCTACATCTTCCCGCCGGCGCCCTCCATGCGCATCGTCACCGACATCTTCGAATTCTGCGCGCGGGAGGTGCCGCGCTGGAACACCATCTCCGTCTCCGGCTATCACATCCGCGAGGCGGGATCGACCGCCGTGCAGGAGGTGGCCTTCACCCTGGCCAACGGGCTGGCCTACGTGCAGGCGGCGGTCGAGCGCGGACTGGACATCGACGCCTTCGCGCCGCGGATCTCCTTCTTCTTCAACGCTCACAACGATTTTCTCGAGGAGGTGGCGAAGTTCCGCGCCGCGCGCAAGCTGTGGGCGAAGCTGATCCGGGAGCGCTACCAGCCGAAGGATCCACGATCGCTCGCACTCCGGTTTCACGCCCAGACCGCCGGCTCGACGCTCACCGCGCAGCAGCCGGAGAACAACGTCGTGCGCGTGGCCTACCAGGCCATGGCCGCCGTGCTGGGGGGCTGCCAGTCGCTGCACACGAACAGCCGCGACGAGGCGCTGGCGCTCCCCACCGAGGAGTCGGCGAAGATCGCGCTGCGCACGCAGCAGATCCTGGCCCATGAGACCGGCGTCACCTCCACGCCCGACCCGCTGGGGGGATCGTACGCGCTGGAGGCCATGACCCTCGACATCGAGCGCGCGGCGCGGGAGCTGATCGAGCGCATCGAGAACCTCGGCGGCGCGCTGGCGGCGATCGAGAACGGCTTCGTGCAGGACGAGATCGCCGAATCGGCTTACGCCGCGCAGCGGGCCATCGAGGAGAAGCGGAGCATCGTCGTCGGCGTGAACGAATTCGTCGAGGAGGAGCACGTCGCACTGCCGACCCTGGTCATCGACGAGAGCGTCGAGCCGGGGCAGGTGGCGCGGCTCGACGCCTTCCGCGCACGCCGCAAAGGAGAGTGGCGAAAGGCCCTCGCCGCGCTCGACGACGCGGCGCGCTCGAAGAGCAACCTCATGCCTCCCATCCTCGACGCCGTCCGCAGCGACTGCACCGTCGGCGAGATCGCCGGGACGCTGAAGAAGACCTTCGGCGAGCACCAGGAACGCGGCTGATGCTCCGGGTGGTGACCACCGCCCTCCTGGCGCTCGCCTGCACGGCAGCATCTGCCGATGTGCGCAGCTACGCCGGCGGGCTGGCCACGCGATGGAACACCGTGGGATGGCACGGCCACGACCAGCCGTGGTGCGGCCCCGACGGGGCCGACTGCAACCCCTCCGATCTCCTCCGCGGAAACCTCGACAACTCCATCGGCTTCCGTTTCGGGCGGGAGCGCGACCTGTTCGAGCTCGGGCGGGCCGTCGTCGTGGTGGGCGCGATCGAGGCCGCCTTCATCGATTCCGAGTACAACCTCAGCCAGAACCACCTCACCTTCTTCTCCACGTCGGTGCTCGGCGGAGCCGAGGTCGACCTGCTCGGAACGCGCATCGGGACGAGGGGCGGCATCGGCCCGTTCGTCACCAGCGACGGGCAGCCGGGATTCCAGACCATCCTCGAGCTCGCGGCGACGCTGCCGCTGCGGCCGGGAGCGGGTCTGCGCCTCGCCTACCGCGCCGCCGGCAAGCACCTGCTGCATCGCAACGCGGACGAGGGGCGGCCGGGCCGATTTCCGGCCATCGACCTGCACGAGACCGCGGTGCTCGTCGTCGCCTCGCCGCACGCAGGCGGCGCCTCGCGCTGGGAGCTCCTGGCCGGCGCGGGGGCGTCGACGCCGGGATACGGTCTCGGCGAGGCGCTCCATCTCCGCCGGGCCGCCTTCGTCCGCCTCGCCGCGCTGCGCGAGCTGCGATCGGCCGACACGCAGGTGCAGCTCTCCTGGACGATCTCCGCCCATGAGTCGACCCTCGAATCGAATTTCAACGGATATCCGGGAAACGAACGGAGTAAGAGCGTCGACTCGATCGGACTCGGCGTGCGGCGCAGCCGGCCCCTCGGCGATCTCTTCACGCTCCACTACGGCGCCGGCGGCGAGGTGGGAAACTGGAGCGACGAGCACCCCCTCCTCGTGCGGCGGGGCGCGACCGTCGAGGCGGGGTGGGAGGTGGGGCTGGCCGCATCGGCGGCGCTGCGCGTGCCCCTGGCGCCGCATGCCGGGATCGAGGCCGGCGTCGAGCACGTCCTCTGGCACGAGATCGGGCTGAGCGAAGTGCGGTGGGGACTGGCTCTCGTCCTCACACGCTGAGCGGCGCCCCGTGTCATCCCGTAGGCAGGGGGTCCTTCGCCGCGCTGCGCCGGCTCAGGATGACACAATGTCCCGCATGCGCCTTCCGATCGTGATCGCGGCCCTCGCGGCGGCGCTGACCGGCACCTTCGCGGCGGCGGAGACGCGCAGCTACGCCGGCGGGCTGTCCACGCGATGGAACACCGTCGGATGGCACGGCCACGACCAACCGCTCTGCCCCGCCGCGGCCGAGGAGGGCGCGCCGCCATCGAAGTGCAACGACCTCGACTACCTGCAGGCCAACCTCGACAACTCGATCGGCTTCCGCTTCGGGCGCGAACGCGACTCCTTCGAGCACGGGCCGCTGACCTTCACGCTCGGCGCGGAGGCGGCGTTCGTCGACAGCGAATACAACCTCAGCCAGGATCACCTGACGTTCTTCGCCGCGGCGGCCGTCGCCGGCGTCGACTACCCCCTCTTCCTCGGCGCCCGCATCGGCGCGCGATACGGGGCCGGTCCGTTCGTGACCAGCGACGGCCGGTGGGGAGCGCAAGGCTTCGCCGAGCTCGCCGGAACCTTCCCGCTCCGGTCCGGCGCCGCACTCCGCATCGCGCACAGGAACGTCAGCCATCTCTTCCGCTACGACGGCGCGGAGCCGCGGTTCGGCGGACTGGAGTCGGCACGGCGTGGCGAGACCTCGATTCTGCTCGTCGCGGCGCCGCACGCGGGCGGCGCCTCCCGCTGGGAGTTCTCGGCCACGGCCGGTGTCTCCGCCCCGGGGGCGGGGTACGGCGAGGCACTCGGCCTGCGGCGCGCCGCCTGGCAGCGGCTGGCGGCGATGGTCGCGATGCCGTCGCGCGATCTCCAGGTTCAGCTCTCGTGGACGGCCGCCGCGCACGAGTCGACCGAGCAGAGCACCTTCCTCGGCTTTTCCGGGAACGAGCGCGGAAAGACCATCGACGCCGTCGGGATCGTGATGCGGCACCGGCGGCCGCTCACCGCCCTGACCTCGCTCCACTACGGCGCCGGCGTGGAGGTGGCCGACTTCTCCGACGAGCACCGCCTGCTCACGCGCAATGGAGAAGAAGTGCGGGGAGGAGTGGAGCATGGCCTCACGGCCGGGGCGTCGCTCCGCATGGCGGTGGCTCCTCACGCGGCGCTCGAGGGAGGGCTCGAGCACGTCTACTGGCGTGGAATCGGCCTGGGCGAACTTCGCTGGGGGGTTGGGCTTGTCATTACGCGCTAGCCTGCTGCTGATCGTGTTCGCCACCGGGTGCGCGAGCAACCGCTGGGTCGAGCTCGCGGTTCACGACGCGCGGGAGGTCGTCACCGCGCCGGCCAGGGCCGCGCCGCGGACGTGGAAGCGCGCCGCGGTGGTGACCGGCGCCGTGCTGGCGGCGACGGCCGTCGACGAGGAGGTCCGCGACATCGCCAGGGACAACCGGACGCCGCGCGGCGACGACATCAGCGAGGCCGTCACGCCGTTCGGCGGCCGCTACTCCGACCGGGTCTTGGCCGGGTTTCTGGCGGCGGGGCTGATCGGCCGTAACGATCGAGCGAAGGCGGTGGCCTTCGACGCGTACGTCAGCTCGGTGGTCGCCTCGAAGGTCGTCACGCCGCTGCTCAAGCAGGCCTTCGGCCGCGACCGCCCGAACGAGTCGGAGGGGGCCTTCGAGTTCGAGGGGGGAAGCGCCTTCCCCTCGAACCACGCCACGCAGGCCTTCACCGTCGCCTCGGTCGTGGCCTGGCACTACGACTCCCCGTGGGTGGACGGCACGGCGTACGGGCTGGCCACGCTCGTCGCGGCGGCGCGGATCTACGACGACGTGCACTGGCTCTCCGACGTCCTCGCCGGCGCCGCCATCGGCACGGTCACGGGCCGTTTTATCGCCGGGACGAACGATCGCTACCGCGCCCGCTGGATGGTGATGCCCGTCTACGACGCGCAGCGGCGGGGGGTGGTGGTGGTCGTGCGGCGGTGAATGCCTGCGGATGGGATCGATATGAAACACTACTGCGGCGCCTCGAGCGTGAACAACACCGCCGGCTCACTCCTCTGCGCGATGCGCTCTTCGATGAGGGCGATCAGCTTCAGGCGCCGCTCGAGCAGCGCCTCGATCTCGCGCTTGTCGATGTAGAGTGCCAGCCGCTCGGCGATGAGCCGCGGATCGGCTGCCTTGAGCCGTTCATAGAAGTCGCGCTCGCAGCGTTGGATCAGCTCCGCCTCGTCGAGGTCGCGCCGGCGTCCGAAGGAGCGGGTGTGATCGATCCACCACACCTTGCCCGTTGGATCGATGAGCATGTTCCCGATGTTGCGATCGACGTTCTCGATCAGGGCATCGAAGACGCGCATCCTGTCGCGTTCGTTCTGCCAGCGGTATGGGTCGGGCGGTCTCCGTGCCTCGTTCGGGTTGTAGCCCGGCTCCCCGTTCTCGATCCAGAGCTGGAGCGAGCCCGCCTGCCCGCGCATCTTCCACGCCACGGTCGGAGGAACGGTGTCGAGGCCCAGAAGGCGGCTCAACTCATACGCGGCGATCTCGTTGCGATACGAGTCGCGCAGAAAGGCCGTGAACTTGCCGTTGTCCCACCAGGCGTTGCGGTACACGCGCTGGAGTGATCGGAAGACGGCATGCGCGCGGATGCCGCCGTTCTCGAGCAGGACCTTGCGCGCTCCGCCCACGCCGCCGAGTTTCTTCGGGCCGGCTTTGACGACTCTGGCCTCCCGCAGATAGGCCGTCACCTCCTCGTCGGTCTGAAAAGGGAGAGGGCTGCCATCCGGCGCCTGCCAGGCGGCGAGAAGGCAGAAGGCGGAAGGGAGAAGGAAGAAGCCGCGCAGAGCGAGGTTCATGGTTCAGCCCGGATGCGCGAATCGTACTCCTCAGCCGGGGGGCCGCGCCGGCGGCGGAAACAGTGACAGGTGGGCCGGGCGAAGGGGCCGGGAGAGACGATGCCTCCCCAGACCGCCCGCCGCGCGTTGGCATCCGCATCGTGGCATCCGCGCTACGGGGCTGTCCCGATGAATCGGCCCCACACGGCTCCAAATTCCAACGGGCCGCGCCCGATCGGGCGCGGAATCTCGAGGACGCGGGCCACGTTCCGCGGGCGCGCAACGACGAGGGGTCCTCGTCCTCTCCTCACGGTGGAGACCGCTCTCGCTCAGGCGGCGCTGCTGGCCGAAGCCTTTCCCGTGTTCGATGTCACCCGCTTCATCGTTCTCGAAGCGGCCCGAGGTGTACGGCAGCACCGGCTGAGCTACTACGACGCGCAGATCTGGGCCACCGCTCGACTCAATCAGGTCGCGACGATCTTCAGCGACGATTTCCAGAGCGGCCTGCGGCTGGAAGGCGTTCACTTCCTCGATCCACTCGATTCACGACTCGACCTCTCGCGATGGCGCTGAGCGGCACGTCGCGCTACCTCCCAGCCGCACTTGGACTCGTCGCGATGCCCACTCCCCGCCAGAACTTCCGCATCCTGCCGGCGGACGCGTGATGTGAACAACCATTCTGGTTGTAAAATGGTTGCACCATGGCTTCCCTGACCCTGAAAGAGATCCCTCCCAAGCTGCACCGGGAACTGAAGGAGCGTGCGGCACGGAATCGTCGCAGCCTGCAAGCCGAGATCGTCAGAACGCTCGAACAGGCGGTCTGCCCCAAGCCTATCCCGACCGCTGAGCTCCTCGAGCGGGCCAGACGATTACGCAAGTCGGTGCGCGTTCGAACCACGGATGCCGAGATCACGCGTTTCAAGCGGCAAGGTCGGACGTGATCGTGGTCGACACCAATGTCATCCTTCACCTCTGGCTCGAAACTCCGGAGACTGCTGCCGCGGAGGCACTGCTGGAGAGCGACTCCGAATGGGGCGCGCCTCTTCTCTGGCGCTCCGAGATTCGCAATGCCCTCGCTCTGCTGATCCGCCACCGCTCCTTCCCTCTGCAAGCGGCGAAGGAAATCGTCCGCTCGGCTGAGGAGCTGATGGCCGGCCGCGAGTTCGCGGTTCCGTCTGACGACGTTCTGGACCTGGCGCAGCGCTCCGGCTGTTCGGCCTATGACTGCGAGTTCGTGGCGCTTGCCGTGGCACTCGACGTGCCTCTCGTCACGACGGATCGGAAGGTTCTCCGCGCCTTCCCGAAGACTGCGCGGGCACTCCGGCCGCGATGAGGCGTGAGGACGCCGGCAAGCGCTACACTCCCCACGATGCCCACGCCTCCCACCCTCGGGTTTTCGGGCGGTACGCTCGTGCTGAGCGGCGCCTCACGCCACGCCGTCAGGGAGGCGCGCAAGGCCGCCGCCACCGAATGGAGGTTCGATCCGCGCATCGGCGGCCTCCGGCGCGACGCCCTCGACTACCAGGCCGTCTGCGACACCCTCCGCGATGCCGACATCTCCTTCGTCGACCGCGTGCCGTCGTGGCACTCTGTGAGCTGGGGCCCGATCGATCTCCCTCCACTGCGTCCCGAACAGGAGCAGGCGATGGAGGCGTGGACGCAGTCGCCCGGCGGCGGGGTGATCGTCATGCCCACCGGCACCGGAAAGACGGAAGTGGCCCTCGCCATCATGCACCGCCTCTCCATCTCCACGCTCGTCGTGGCCCCGGTCCGCGACCTCATGTACCAGTGGCATCAGCGAATTCTCCGCGGCCTGGGCTGGGATGCCGGCATCATCGGCGACGGGCGGCACCAGCCGCGCGACATCTCCGTCACCACGTATGACAGCGCGGCCATCCACATGGAGAAGCTGGGGAATCGATTCGGACTGATCGTCTTCGACGAGTGCCACCACCTTCCGGGGCGCTTCTACCGCGAGGCGGCGCGCATGAGCGTGGCGCCGCTGCGGCTGGGACTGACGGCCACTCTCGAGCGCGCCGACGGCGCCCACGTCCTGCTCGACGAGCTGATCGGCCCCGTCGTCCACCGGTTGACCCTCGCCGGCACGACCTCCCTGACCGAGTACGAGATCCGGCGGATTCCGGTGCGGCTCTCCGCGGAGGAGCGGCAGCGCTACGACCGCTGCTCGCGCCGCATTCGGGCCTACATGGCCGAGCGGCGCAAGCGGGAGCCGTCCTTCTCGTTCGAGGATCTCTGCGCCGACGCCGGAACGGATCCACGGGCGCGCCAGGCGCAGCGCGCCTTCTGGGAAAAGAAGTCGATCGAGGATCGTGCCGAGGGGAAGCTGGCCGTCCTGGAGGATCTCTTCCGCTTGCATCGCGAGGAACGGGTCATCGTCTTCGCCGGATCGAACGTCATGGCCCGCGAGGTGTCGGCGCGGTTTCTGATCCCGACCATCCTCAGCCACTCCCGCAAACGGGAGCGGCTGGAGATCCTGGAGGGCTTTCGCGACGGGCGCTATCGCGCTCTGGTGGCCAACCAGGTTCTCGACGAAGGGGTCGACGTCCCGGCGGCGAAGGTGGCCGTGGTGATCGGCGGGCTCTCCTCGACACGACAGGCCACGCAGCGTCTGGGAAGAATCCTGCGGAAGTCGGGGTCCCAACGGGCGGTTCTCTACGAGGTCGTCTGCGAAGCGACCGGCGAGGTGGAGCGGTCGCGCAAACGGCGCCGCACCGATGCTTACAAGAGACCACGCCGTCATCCGGGTCGAGAACGGCCGGATCATCCCTGACCGGCTCACCCATCCGCGCCACGCCGGCTACGTGCGGCTCGCCGAGGAGGCGATGGCCGTCTACCGCGGCGGGGCGGGGAAGAGCAGGCAGGAGCTCCATCGCGCCGTGGAGCAGATCTTCGCCGGCGAGCGCGACTGTCCCGCGCGCCGAGTGGCCGCGTTCTGCAAGCTCCTCGACGAACGATCGCAGTTCGATACGGACCGCCGCGGAGAGGCGGCGCGGCTGCGCCGGAGGGTCTTCGCGCTGGCCGCTCCGCATCACCCGCTCGTGACGCGCGCCGACCGGCTGTTCGACGCGGAGGCGTCGCGAGTCAAGGGGGAG
>DATLEX010000171.1:0-11462 GCA_035525045.1 Thermoanaerobaculia bacterium
AGAGAATTGAGAATTAAGAATTGAGAATTGAGAATTGAGAATTGCGCGCGGAGCGCGCCACCTCAATTCTCAATTCTCAATTCTCAATTCAGAAATTAACAGCCAGCCCCCCTACATACCGCCTGGCCGTCTGATCCGACAACATCGGGTCGAGCAGGAAGGGAGAGTTGGCGACGCGGACCAGCTCCAGACCGAGGAGCAGCTTGACGTCGAGCGGCAGATAGAGCGACTGCGCCATGCGCACGTTGACACGCGCGCTGTGATAGTCCCGGCCCTCGTCGTGGTGCGGCTGCTGGATCTCACGGTAGGAGAAGGCGAGCGTGGTGCCGGTGGGCACGAAGATGGTCTGCATGTCGCTGGTGACGTAGAGCTTCTCCGCTCCCTCCGAAGTCTGCCGCGGCGTGGCCGTGCCGGCCGTGGTGGCGATGTCGATGGCGAAGTTCGACCCGAAGTCGCGCCGGTAAGCGAGCCGGACGTCGCGCCGGACATCGCCCGACTCGACGTACAGGCCGTCCCAGAACTGCGTGAAGCCGTCGTCGAAGACCACGCGCAGCGGCACGTCGACCGCGCTCACCGTGCCCACGACCGAGAGCTTGTTGGCCGCGTTGCGGCTGGACACGACGCCGAACGAATAGCTGTAGCGGGGAAGGGCGTAGTGGTCGTCGGCCCAGGCGACCAGGCTGGGAAGTGCGGCGGCAGGCAGGCGGTCCATCACCTTGTACGCGGCCGAGCCGATGAGGGAGGTGTCTTCGGTGATGCGCCATTCGAACCCGGTGCGCGGCGCCCACTCACTGCGATCGATCCCCAGGCGGCTGGCCACCCCATACTGCACGCTGAACTCCGGAACCAGGGCCACGCTGCCGCTGGCAGCGAGGTCCGCGGTGCGGAGCGTCTCCAGGTTCGAGGAGCGGACGCTCTCCTGCCGGACGCGCAACGACACGCCGAGGTCGTTGCGACGCGTGTGCAGGACGCTGGTGCCGCCGGCGATCTCGATGATGTCGGATCCCGGCATGCTCTGGAAAAGGTTGTCGTGGGCGAAGTACCGCACCTTCACCCGGGCGTCGCCGTACTCCCATTCGAAGTTGTGGGAGCGGACCGCGGCCTGGCGCCGGTCCGGGTCGGCACCCTCGCGATAGGTCCATGACGACTGCGTCGAGGCCACGCGATAGGCGGTGGTGGGCGAGGAGCGCAGCTCCATCTCCATGACGGCCGCCTCGGCGGCGCTGTCGCCGAACGGCCGCTCGTCGGTCGGATCGTCGATGCGCTGCATGTCGCCGCGGATCCCGATCTGCCAGCTCTCGCCCAGGCGGCTGTGAACCCCGACGCCGGTGTGGGCGAACGTCGCCGCCTGCTTCGCGTCGGCGACGCCGGTCATGGACACCATCTCCCCGCGGAACCGCGGCACGTCATAGCCGGCCGTCTGCTGCGGGCTCGCCATGACCAGGTCGATCTCGCGGAGCACGTCCGCCGGCAACGATCCGCGCAGCTCCCAGATCTCCTGATTGGTCTTCTTCCTGCCGGCCGCCTGCTTCTCGCTCAGCATCCGGAGATTCACCCGGTGGCTCGCCTGGCCGGGCACCACGGTGGCGCTGGCGGGAGCGAAGCCGTACTTGACGGCGATGATCCGGTAGACGCCCGCCTGGATCGGGGGCAGCAGGAACGAACCGTCGGCCGCCGTGTAGGTCCGGATCGCCTCGAAGTTGCCGAGGTTGAGCGCGATGACCAGCGCGTTCGCCACCGGCCTCGCCGCGTTGGTGACGTTGCCCAGGATCTGCGGGACCGATGGCAAGGCCACCTCCGGCTGTGCCGGAGCGGCGATGACGGTGAGCGCGGCTGCGAACGCGATCACGCGGACTCGGCGCATGGCTCCTCCTCTGCTCCTGACCGGCCTGGGGTCATACGGCATGGGCATTCTGTCAGAGTCAAACCCCCGGGGGAAGCGGGTCTGTTCCCGCCGCTCCAGCGTAAGCGGCTTCGGCAGTTTGGTCACCTGCGTAACCAAAGTGTCACCGCGCACGGCTCTCGGCTGTCGCTCTCGGGAAGGAGGGCGGGAGCCGACAGCCCTCCTTCAACCTCTCACCCGATGCACCCGCAACAGATTGGTTTTGGCACGCTGGTAAATGGGCGAGCCCATCATGATCACAAGGCGATCGCCGCGGCGGACCACGTCCTTCGAGAGCAGGTACTCGTCGACCCGGTCGACGATCTGCTCGTGGAACTCTCCTGCTTCCTTCAGCACGAGGGGCTGGACGCCCCAGAGGATGTTCATCCGCCGGGCCACCCAGGTGGAAGGGCTGAGGGCGATGATGGGGGCCTTGGGGCGGAACTTCGACATCAGCCGGGCGGCGAAGCCGGTCTGGGTGAAGACGACGATGAACTTGGCGTCGAGCTGTTCGGCGGCATAGTTGGCGGCACCGGCGAGCGAATCGGTGAATTCGTCGGTCTCGATGATCTGCCGGAAAGGCGCGCGGGTCTCCGAGTACTCCACGTGGCGGTTGGTCTCGGCGGCGATGGCGATGCGCGCCATCATCTGGACCGCCTCGACCGGGTATCGACCCGATGCCGTCTCGGCCGAGAGCATGACCGCGTCCGACCCGTCGAAGATGGCGTTTGCCACGTCGGAAGCCTCGGCGCGGGTCGGCCGCGAGTTGGTGGTCATCGACTCGAGCATCTGCGTGGCGGTGATGCCGAACCTCCCCCACCGGCTGGCCGCGGCCAGGATCTTCTTCTGGGCGATGGGCACGGCCTCCGGCGGCAGCTCCACACCGAGGTCGCCGCGGGCCACCATCACTCCGTCGGTGACCTCGAGGATCTCCTCCAGATTCTCGATCGCCTGCGGCTTTTCCAGCTTGGCGATGACGCTCACCTCGTCTCCCCCGCACTGGTGGAGCAGCTCCCGCAGTCCCTCGATGTCGCTCCGGCGCCGGATGAACGAGGCGGCCATGTAATCGAGCGTGTGCTCCACGGCGAAGCGGACATCCACCTTGTCCTTCTCGGTGATGGCAGGAATGGTCAGTTCCGAGTCGGGGAAATTCATTCCCTTCCTCGACGAGATCGGCCCGCCGTGCACGACGCGCGTGGTGACGTCGGTCTCGTCCACGCCGGTGACGACCAACTCGACCAGCCCGTCGTTGATGAGGATCCGGTGCCCAACCTTCACCTCGCGCGGAAGAGGGCTGAACGGCGTGGAGACCCTGGAGGCCGTCCCCGGACCCTCACGCGTGGTCAGGACGAACGTCTGGCCGCTCTCCAGATGGTGCACGCCCTCCAGCTCGCCGATTCTGAGCTTCGGCCCCTGGATGTCGCCGATGATGGGGATGTAGCGGCCGATCTCGGTGGCGATCTTCCGCACGCGGGCGATCGTCACCGCGTGCTCGGCGTGCGTGCCGTGAGAGAAGTTGAGACGGAAGACATCGACGCCCGCGCCGAGCATGCGGAAGATGCCTTCCTCGGAGCTGCATGCGGGCCCGAGGGTGGCGATGATCTTCGTTCGGCGCACGGCGGTCACGAGGCCGCGAGGGCCGGTTGGAGCGAACGGCCCAGCACCTGCGCGATGGCATCCACCTCGCGGACGAGCTGTTCGAAAGCTTCCGGCATGATCGCCTGCGGCCCGTCGCTCAGGGCCTCCTCCGGCCGGTGGTGGACCTCGACCAGAACTCCGTCCGCCCCCACCGCGATCGACGCCCGCGACATCGGCAGAACCTTGTTCCGCTTTCCGGTCCCGTGACTGGGATCGATCAGGACGGGCAGATGACTGATGCGCTTGATGGCCGGGACGATGGAGAGATCGAGCGTATTGCGGGTGTGGTCGGCGAACGTTCGCACGCCGCGCTCGCAGAGGAGCACGTTGTAGTTCCCCTCCGACATGATGTATTCGGCCGAGAGGAGCAGCTCCTCGAGCGTCGCCGACATGCCGCGCTTCAGGAGCACCGGTTTGCGGGCCCGGCCGGCGCATTTCAGCAGTGCGAAGTTCTGCATGTTCCGCGCGCCGATCTGGATGCAGTCGGCGTACTGCTCGATCAGCTTCAGCGAGCCCTCGTCGACGGCCTCGGTCACGATCGGCAGGTCGAACTCCTCGCGGACCCGGGCCAGGATCTCCAGCCCTGTCTCCCCCAGCCCCTGGAACGAGTAGGGGGAGGTGCGCGGCTTGTACGCCCCCCCGCGGAACAACTGCCCTCCCGCTCGCTTGACCCCCTCGGCGATGGTGCGAGTCTGGTCGAGCGACTCCACCGCACACGGCCCCCCCACCACCACCACCCCCCGGCCCCCCACGTCGACGCCCCCCACTCCGACCACCGTGTCGTCCGGCTTCGCCTCCCGGCTGACCAGCTTGTAGGAGTGGGAGACCTGGATGACTTCCTTGACGCCCGGGAAGTTCTCGACGATGGCCGGGTCATTCCCCTGCTGGTGGCCGGTCACGCCGATGGCTGTCCGCTGGGCACCGGGGATCGGGTGCGCCCTCAGCCCCATCTTCTCGATGTGGCGGACGACGGCCTCGATCTGCTCCGGCCCGGCGCCGGCTTCCATTACGACGAGCATCGGGGAATTCTCCTGTGGTGGCCGTGCAGGAATCTGCTGCAGCGGCAGCGTGGTTGGCTGAGTATAATCGACCGACGAATCGGGAGCCCTCATGAAGAAAGCCCTCATCCTCGCCGCCCTTGCCGCACTCCTGGCGGCCCATTCGTACGCCTCCTATACCGTCGTCTTGAAGGACGGGACCCGCTATCGGGCCAAGGCCAAATGGACCGTCGTGGGCGGGAAGGCGCTGATTCGTCTGGAGAGCGGTCAGACCCTCTCGCTCGATCCGGCGCTGATCGACGCGGCGAAGTCCGAAGAGGTGACCAAGCTCGGCCTTGGCGGGGCGACGGTGATCGGCACGGAGGAGGCCGCCCAGCCGAAGGCGCAGCAGCAGGCCCCCTCGCTCGGTTCGGCGATTCGCATCCGGCCGCGGGGGGAGTTCGGGACCCCGACGCCGGAGCCCGCCGCCCAGCCGGCCGCCACCTCCACCTCGCCCGCACCCGTCCCCAATCAGCTCGACAGCCGCGTCGCGGCGAACTTCGAGCGGGCCTACGAGAACGTCGGGATCTACGAGCGGAAGCTGGCGGGGACGAACCGCGTGGTGCGCGCCGAGTTGACGGCCGACAACGAGGACCGGGTCTTCAACGCCATCTCCGCGACGGCGTTTCTGATCATCCGGAACGCCGGTGTGGACGGTGTGCAGATCGACATGGTCGAACTGTTCATGAGGACCACCAACGGCGGAGCGGCCGGCCGCTTTCAGATGTCGCGCGCCGACGCCGAGGTGCTCAACAACAAGGAGCTGGCCATCCAGGACTACTACGTCCGGAAGGTCATCTACTGACAGCCGCCTGAGGGCACGACCGAGGCCTCGAAGTAGCGCGCCCGGGCCATGTCGGCCAGCCTGCCGCGTCTGGCGATGAAGTTCCGGGCGCACGGCTCGCTCGACAACGCGTCGACCAGAAGGAAACCGCTCCCTTCCACAGGCGCCTTCGTCACGTCGATGATCGGGCGCCCGCTCAGATAGTAGGCGGCGAACGGGACCACGCCCGGGCTCACGTAGACCGGTCCCTGACCGGCGGCGACCACGCGGATGCCTCGCAGCAGGGGCGGATCGTCGGAGCGGACTTGCCGCAGAGCAGGCCAGGCGCTCACCGCAAACCAGAGCGCGAGCGCGGCGGCGATCCCGACCGTCAGAATCTCCCGCCGCAACGCGAGCGGGAGCAGGACCGTCTCCAGCCCGTACGCGGCCAGCAGCGCGAACATCGCAACGTATCCGATGACGTAGCGCGACGCGGCATTCAGGTCGAGCATCAGCCAGGAGAAAAGCGCCAGAGGCCCGAACATCGCCAGAAGCACCCACACGCCGGGGGATCGGCGGATCAGCGATGCCGCGGCACCGAGAGCCGCCAGCAGGGGAATGAGCTTGTCCAGCGCCCCCGCGCCGCGCGTGGGCTTGAAGAACGTGCGCATCAGCGACGGCAGCGAAGGTCGCGTGCGGCTGCGGAACGAATCGACGCGGGCGACGTACTCCTGCTGCTCGCGCACCACGTCGATGTACTCGCGGATCGACGAAGAGGCCAGCACCGCTCCGGCATAGCTCCCTCCGGCGATCGCAATCGCGGCAGCAACCCCCGCCACGATGCCCCTCATCCCCGACCCCACCCCCCGCTCCGCGGGGAGTGGGTGCCCCCTTCGACTCTGCAGGGTCCAGGTGGCCATGAGCCAAGGCACCGCTCCCACCACCCCGATCTGCGGCCGGAAGCCGATGGCCACGCCGAGGAGCGCACATCCGGCGACATACCACCGCCGGTCGCGGATCGAGCGCAGAAGAAGCACCGAGGCGGCGAGCACGACCGCGAGCGCCGGCACGTCGCTGAAGGCCGTCCCGCCGTAGTACCAGACGTTCGGGGCGAAGGCGGTGAGCAGCGCGCCGCCGACGGAGACTCCGAAGCCGAGGTGCAGCTCGCGACCGAGCGCGAACGTCAGCGGAAAGAGCAGCATCGCCCCGGCGACGACGACGACCTGCAACGATCGGAAGTCGGACACTCCCATGAGTGCGATCACCTTCGCCGCGCCGATGAAGAGCGGGAACCCGGGGGGGTGGGGATGGTGAGCGACCACGTCGTACTCGCGGAGAGCCGAGGCGAAGAGGATCTCGTCCCATTCCCACGGCGCCCTCGACAGCGCGGCCAGCCGCGTCAGCGCCACGAGCGCGGTCAACGCCGCCACGATCAGCTTCCGCCGTCGCGTCAGCGGTTCCGGCGGCGCGGCCCACATCTACTGCAGCACCTCGGCCCGGGCCCGGTCACTGTCGTAGACGATCACGTAACGAAACTGCCGCTCCTCCGGATCGTCGACGCTCCGCTCACCCGGGGCGAAGACGAACGGGAGGCTCGGCGGCTCGAGCGCCAGGAGCTCCTCCGGAATGTTGGCCGTGCGGGCGTGGATGACCCACGGCACCGGAAGCCCCCCTGCCGAGGTGACGCGGATCCGCCCCTTCGTCGGACCGAAATCGAAGGCGGTGGCCCGGACGGCCTTCTTGCCGGCCACGGCCACCCCGTCACGGATCTCGACAGTCGGGATCTCCGTCCGGTACGACTCCGCGCTGTGCGGCTGCAGCACGCGCTCGGTCTGCACCGGCGGGTCTCCGGGGCGGGTGGTCAGAAAGTTCCAGCGCCCCACCGGCGGCTTCCCGATGACCATCGGCCCCACGCCGGCGCCGGGGGCATCGCGGAGCGGGAGGGCGTGGTGCCAGTGGCGGAAGAGCTTCCAGTCGGGTCCGGTATGGACGAAGTTCTCCACTTCCGGCGCAAGGTCGACCGAGGCGATGAGGCCGCCGACCCCGTTGGTGCTGCGCACCGCGACGAGGATTCGGTTGCCCTTGTCGCGGGCGATCTCCGAGACGTCGAAGACGTCGAGCTGCCGGTCGTCGCCCACTCTCCGGCCGCCGACGGGCCGGCCGTTGAAGTAGAGGGTGTATTCAGGATCGCCGAGGATCTTGATGCGGGTCCAGCGCCGCGCCTCCGGGAGGTCGAAATCGTGCGCGGCGAAGAAGACGACAGGGACGTTCCGGCTGATCCGATGCGGAATCCAGATCCATGAGGCCTCGCCGGTGATGGCGTAGAACTTCGTGGCGTAGAGCCGCCAGAGGAAGCTGAAGGCGGCGGTGAACAGGACCAGGAAGGCGATGGCAACCGTCAGCCGCCGCATCAACTCGCGGTCGGCCGGGGAGATCACCGCGTTAGAATCCGCCGCGTCCATGAAGGCGGTGATTGTAATTCCAGCGCGCTGGGGCTCGACCCGTTTCCCCGGCAAGGCTCTGGCGCCGATCGCCGGAGTCTCCCTGATCCGGCGCGTCTACGAGCGGGCGGCGGGCAGCCGCCGCGCCGCTGCCGTGTACGTGGCCACCGACGACGACCGGATCGCGGCGCACGTGGAGGGCTTCGGCGGGCTGCTGGTCAGGCCGGAAGGCGACTTCCAGAGCGGCACCGACAGGATCGCCGCTGCCGTCCCTCTCCTCGGCACCGCTCCCGATCAGGTCGTCAACGTGCAGGGGGACGAGCCCCTCCTCGAGGTCGCCGCCCTGGATCGGGTGATCGAGATCCTGCAGAGCGAACGGGTGGAGATCGCCACGCTGGCCTGCCCGATGGAGTCGGACGAGGAGTACGCCAGCGCGGATGTGGTCAAGGTGGTCACCGACCTGGCCGGAAACGCCCTCTACTTCTCGCGCGCGCCGATTCCGCACGGATCGCGCCAGGACGCCCGGCGGCACATCGGGCTCTACGGCTATCAGACGGAAGCACTGCTGCGGCTCTCCTCGCTGCCGACGGCTCCGCTGGAGCGCGCGGAAACGCTGGAGCAGTTGCGAGCGCTGCAGAACGGCTTTAGAATCAGGGTACTGCACACGGACAAGCCGCACCTCGGCGTCGACCGGCCCGAGGATGTCCCGCGCGTCGAGAGTGAGCTTGCGAAACTGCGCTGAAATCGGAGGACATTCGTGAGCCTGAGGCTCACGACCTGCCACTCTCACCATCCTCAGCCGCAAAGTCTCCCGCCCAACCTGCCCGGATCCTGCATTCCACCCATAGGAGGCCTCGTATGAGCACCAAGTACATCTTCATCTCCGGCGGCGTCGTTTCGGGACTCGGGAAGGGGATCGCCGCGGCCTCCATCGGCGCGCTTCTCGAGGCGCGAGGGTTCAAAGTCACCCTGCAGAAGTTCGATCCCTACGTCAACGTCGACCCCGGCACCATGTCCCCCTTCCAGCACGGCGAGGTCTTCGTGACCGACGACGGCGCGGAGACCGACCTCGACCTGGGGCACTACGAGCGTTTCACCTCCATGCGCGCCTCGCGCCGCAACAACTGGACGACCGGACGGATCTACCTCAAGGTCATCGAGAAGGAGCGGCGCGGCGACTACCTCGGCAAGACCGTCCAGGTCATCCCCCACATCACCGACGAGATCAAGAAGTGCATCCGGGAAGTGTCCGAGGGGGTGGACGTGGTCATCGTGGAGATCGGCGGCACGGTCGGCGACATCGAGTCGCTGCCGTTCCTGGAGGCCATCCGCCAGTTCCGCCAGGAGGTGGGACGGGGGAATGCCATCAACGTCCATCTCACCCTCGTCCCCTACATCAAGGCCTCCGAGGAGCTGAAGACCAAGCCCACCCAGCACTCGGTGAAGGAGCTGCGCGCGATCGGCATCCAGCCCGACATCCTCCTCTGCCGCTCCGAGCGCCCCATCCCGGAGGAGATGAAGCAGAAGATCGCCCTCTTCTGCAACGTCGAGGACAACGCGGTGGTGTCGGCGCTCGACGTCGAGTTCATCTACCAGGTGCCGCTGGCGTTCGCGCGGGAGGGGCTGGACGAGATCCTGCTGGACAAGCTGCACCTCCCCCACGAGGAGATCGGCGCGCTGACGAAATGGGAAGAGATCGTCCGGAAGCTGCGGCATCCGGAAGACGAGGTGCGCATCGGCTTCGTCGGGAAATACGTCGAGTTCGGCGATTCCTACAAGTCGCTCAACGAGGCGCTCGTTCACGGCGGGATCGCCAACAACGTCCGGGCGCGCATCGTCTACATCGATTCCGAGTCGCTGGAGGAAGAGGGCTACCACGGCGAGCTGGCCAGCGTCGACGGGATCCTGGTGGGTCCGGGTTTCGGCTCGCGCGGCGTGGAAGGAAAGCTTCGCGCCATCCGCTACGCCAGGGAGAAGAAGATCCCCTACTTCGGCATCTGCCTCGGGATGCAGTGCGCCACGATCGAGTTCGCGCGCAACGTCGCCGGTATGGTCGGCGCGAACTCCACCGAGTTCGACGACGACGCGCCGTACAAGGTGATCTACAAGCTGCGCGACCTCATCGGCGTCGACGCCCTCGGCGGCACCATGCGCCTCGGCAAGTATCCCTGCGAGCTCCGCCCCGGCTCCATCGCCTACGAGGCCTACGGCCAGGACCTCATCGAGGAGCGCCACCGCCACCGCTATGAAGTCAATCCGGAGTACATCCCCTCTCTCGAGGAGCGCGGCTTCCGCGTGACCGGCCTCTCCCCCGACGGAAAGTTCGTGGAGATCATCGAGCTGGAGGACCACCCCTGGTTCCTCGGCTGCCAGTTCCATCCGGAGTACAAGTCGCGGCCGGCCGCGCCGCATCCCCTCTTCCGCTCCTACGTCGCCGCCGCGCTGCAGTACAAACGCGCCACGAAGGGAACGGCGGCGGGCAGACTGGCGGAGGTCAGGCAGTCCGAGAGATGAAGGACGGGGTCGTGCGCGGCACTCCGGCGCGTACAATGCGCGCCGCATGACCCGTTCCATCGCCATCACGGCGGAGATCTCCTTCGGCGGCGACAACCCTCCCCTTTTCATGGCCGGCCCGTGCGTGATCGAATCGCGCGAGCACGCGCTCTCGATGGCCCGCACGCTGCTGAAGCTCCGCGACGAGCTGGGCATCAACCTGGTGTTCAAGTCGTCGTTCGACAAGGCGAACCGCTCGTCGATCGAGTCGTTCCGCGGCCCGGGGCTCGAAGAGGGGCTGGAGATCCTCCGGGCCGTGAAGAAGGAGACCGGGCTTCCGCTGATCTCGGACATTCACGATCCGCGGCAGGCTGCTCCGGCGGCCGAGGTGCTCGACATCCTGCAGATTCCGGCATTCCTCTGCCGGCAGACCGATCTGGTTGCCGCGGCGGCGCGCACGGGGAAGGCGGTGGCGGTGAAGAAGGGGCAGTTCCTCTCGCCGGAGGAGACGAAGAACATCCTGGAGAAGGGGCAGGAGGTCGGGAACGACCGGATCTTCATCACCGAGCGGGGCAGCTCATTCGGTTACCAGAACCTCGTCGTCGACATGCGGAGCTTCCCGATCATCCGCAGCTTCGGGGTACCGGTGGTCTACGACATCACGCACTCGATGCAGAAGCCGGGGGGGGAAGGGAAGCAGACCGGCGGGACGCCGCAGTTCGCCCGCCCGCTGGCGCGCGCCGCGGCGGCAGCGGGAGCGGACGGCTTCTTCATGGAAGTGCACGACAACCCGCCCGCGGCGCTCTCGGACCGGACCACGCAGCTTCGCCCGGAGGTGGCGCGGGCGATCATCGAGGACGTGCTGGCGATCCGCGCCGCCCTGTCATCCCGAGCGTGAGGGAGGGATGACAGGGAGCTACACGGCGACCGGCTCGGCCACGCCCGCCGCGCTGCGCAGCGCCTCGGCCTTATCGGTCGCTTCCCAGGTGAACTCCGGCTCGGTCCGGCCGAAGTGTCCGTAGGCGGCGGTCTTCTTGAAGATGGGGCGGCGGAGGTGCAGCGAGTCGATGATCCCGCGCGGCGTCATCTGGAAGTGCTCCCGCACGATCTGAACGAGCCTGCCCTGCTCGACCTTGCCGGTTCCGAAGGTCTCCACGTAGATCGACACCGGGTCGGCCACGCCGATGGCGTAAGCGAGCTGCACTTCC
>DATLEX010000196.1:0-7959 GCA_035525045.1 Thermoanaerobaculia bacterium
GAGCCGCGAAGACGGCGAGGCATCCCCCGCCTACGGAGCGAGCAGCGTCATTGCGAAGGGGATTCCTCGCCGTCTTCGCGGCTCGGAATGACACCGTGCCCATTCGCGTACACCTTTTTGCCCCGTACCCACGTCTCCCGCACGACGCCTTGCAGGGTCTCGCCGCGGTAGGGGGTGACCTTGTGGCGGTGCTCGATCATGTTCTCGTCGACGACGAACTGCTCTTCCGGTGACCAGATCGCGAAGTCGGCGTCGCGGCCGGGGGCGATCGCCCCTTTCTGCTCCAGTCCGGCCAGACGCGCCGGTCCTTCGCACAGCCAGCGGACGAGGTCCTCCAGTCCGAAGCCTCGCTTGCCCGCCTCGGTCCAGACGACGGGGAGGACGAACTGCAGCGAGGCGATGCCGCCCCACGCCGTCGAGAAGTCGCCGCGCTTCAGCTCCGGTGTGCAGGGGGAGTGGTCGGAGACGACCAGGCCGATGGTCCCCGCGGCCAGCCCCCGCCAGAGCCTCTCGCGGTTCTCGCGCTCACGGATGGGCGGTGCGCACTTGAACTCGCAGCGGCCGCGTTGGATCGCCTCCGCCTCGAAGTGGAGGTAGTGCGGCGTCGTCTCGGCCGTGAGCGGGAGGCCCTCCGCCTGCGCGGCACGGATGATCTCCAGCGCGCCGGCGGAGGAGAGATGCACGACGTGGATCCTCGCGCCCGTCTCCGCGCAGACGTCGCGCAGCAGCGCGATCGCGGCGTCCTCGGCGGCGGGTGGCCGCGATCGGAGGTAGGTCGAGTACTCCTCCGGGTCGGCGCCGGCGGCGTCCGCAGCCGCGGCCTCGATCGGTCCCGGCAGCTCGGCATGAACGAGGAGCGGCGCTCCGGTGGGCGCGAGCTCGCGCGCGGCCTCGCGAAGCTCGTTCGGTCCGACGTGCGGGAACTCGTCGACTCCCGACGGGACGAGGAAACATTTGAAACCGCGTGCGCCGGCGGCGAGCATCGGGCGCAGCTCGGACGTGTTCCCCGGAACCACGCCGCCCCACAGCGCCACGTCGACGCGGCACTGCCCGTCGAGAGCGCGCACCTTCGCCTGCAGCGCGGCGAGCGTGGTCGTGGCCGGAATGGAGTTGAGCGGCATGTCGACGATGGTGGTGATCCCTCCCGCCGCCGCGGCGCGGGTCGCGGTGGCGAATCCCTCCCACTCCGTCCGCCCCGGCTCGTTGACGTGCACGTGGGAGTCGACCAGGCCGGGCATGATCACCAGCTCTCCGTAGTCGATGGCCAGCGGAGCCTCGTCCCACCGCCCGACGCGCTCGATCGCCGGCCCGAACTCCACCGCGGCAGGACGGACTCCCTCCGGTGTGACGACGTTTCGCGACCGGATCACCGGCATGCGGTGATGTTAACTTGATGTCGTGCAGACGTTCTTCGAGGCCCTGAACGAGCTGGCGGCGTCGGCCCGGCCGTTCGTCGCGGTCACCGTCGTCGACACGGTGGGCTCCACGCCGCAGGACCGCGGGTCGAAGATGCTGGTCACGACCGCGGGCCGGCATTTCGGCACGGTGGGCGGGGGGAAGATCGAGGCCCGCGCCATCGCCGAGGCGCAGCGGCTCCTTTCCGATGCCTCGCTTCCCAAGACCGAGTTTTTTCAGTGGAGCCTGAACAAGGACATCGGGATGACGTGCGGGGGGATGGTGCGCGTCTACTTCGAGCTGTTCAACGCCACCCGCTGGAACATCGTCGTTTTCGGCGCCGGGCACGTGGCGCAGTGCGTCGTCGATCTGCTGGTCAGGCTCGACTGCCGCGTCACCTGCATCGACCATCGGCCGGAGTGGCTGGAGAAGATCGCGGAGTCGTCGAAGCTGACGAAGATTCAATCGAGCGACATGCCGGCGGAGGTGGCGCGCATCGCCGAGGGGTCCTTCGTCGTGCTGATGACCATGGGACACACGACCGACAAGCCGATCCTGATCGAGATCCTGCGCACGCGGCGGTTTCCGTACGTCGGCGTCATCGGCAGCAACGCCAAGGCCAGGCGGCTGCGCCAGGACATCGCCGAGGCGGGACTGCCGGAGGAGATGCAGCGGGCGTTTCATTGTCCGATCGGTCTCTCGATCGGATCGGATGCGCCGCAGGAGATCGCCGTCAGCGTCGCCGCGCAACTGCTGCAGGAGCGCGACCGGTTGCAGGAGGAAGTGCGCCAGCTCACGCCGGCCGATGAGCGCGCCCGCTAGGCTCATGCCCATGCTTCGGCGAGTGATGGGTGTGCTGATGGTGATCTTCGTCACGACCTCCGCGTCCGCGTCGGACTTCGGTCTGCGTGAGGCCGACCTCCACGCCGGCGAGTCGGTCAACGGCTTTCCGAACTGGGGCGAGCGGCTGATCCTGGCCTGGATGAACCGCGCCCGCGTCGATCCGCAGGCGGAGATGGCGAAGTGTGGTCCCGCCTGCGGGGAGGCGGCGTGCTACGCGCCGGTGCCGCCGCTGGCCTGGACCGCGGCGCTCAACCGCGCCGCCCGCTTCCACGCCGACGAGATGCGGCGGCAGGGCTACTTCGCCCACGACTCGAAGTGCCGCATTGTCCCGAGCATCGATTCCCTCTATCCCGCCGGCTGCGACGGCTCCGCCTCCTGCGCCTGCGCCGGCGGGACCGCCGGCTGCCCGGCGAACGACTGCACCAGCTGGATGGAGCGCGTCTCCCTCTTCGGGTCGCAGCCCTCCGGGGAGATCATCGCCCTCGGCGCCGACCCGGACCAGTCCTTCTATCTCTGGCTCTTCGAGCCCTTCGGCAGTCCGGCCTGCACCTTCACGCTGCAGAACGGACACCGCTGGCTCATCTTCAAAGCCGGCGGCGGCGTCGGGATCGGGTATCTCGATTCGACCCGCGCCGCCGTCGCCGATTTCGGCCTCGCGCCGCCGCCATACCGCATCCCTTCCGGTACGCACTCCCCGCGGCAGGCAGCGTCGGTCGAGATGTGGGCGAACTGGTACGACACCGCGGCGCCGCGATCGGCCGCCGTCGTCGTGAACGGCAAGTGCACGGCCCTGACCCTGAGCCGCGGAAGCGGAACGAACGGAGCGTGGTCGGCGACGGTGAGCGGCGTTGGCAGCGGCTGCCACCGCTATTACTTCTCGTTCATCGACTCCGCCGGCCGCGAGGTCACGTACCCCGCCACCGGCTCCCTCGGCATCGGTTGCGAGGAATGGAACAGCACGCGGGCGGTCGCCTCCTGCCCGAGCACGAGCACGCCGGGTCCGGGCCGGCGCCGAGCGGCGGGCCGCGGGTAAAGCATGCGCTGGATCGTCCTCGCGGCACTCGCCTTCCTCTGCTGCGCCAGGCCGCCGGTCGAGCCGAAAACGGTCGCGGCGGCGCCGCCGCCCGCGCGGCAGAACCCCTCGCCGATGGTCGACACCACGCGCGCGCATGGGCGCATCGAGCGGAAGGCGACGACCGGCCGCCGCTTCTCGGTGGACGATGTTCTGCCGCGGAGCGTGGAGGTCCTGATCACCCCGGCGGCGGAGGAAGAGGGGAGGGCCGATCTGGTGATCCACTTCCACGGGGCGTCGTGGCTGCCGTTTCAGTCGGCGGAGGAGAGCGGCCGGCCGCTCGTCATCGCCGCCGTGAACCTCGGCGCCGGGAGCCGCCGCTATTCGATCCCCTTCGAGGATGCGACGGTGGTTTCGCGGTTGCGGGAGCGGGTCGCCGCCGGCTCGCCGCCGATCAGGCGGACGTATCTCACCGCCTTCAGCGCCGGGTTCGGCGCGATCCGGGAGATCCTCGCCCAGCAGCCCGACGCCGTCGACGGCGTGCTCCTGCTCGACGGCCTGCACAGCAGTTACATCCCCGACGAGAAGCCGATGGCCGAGGGGGGAGCGCTCGACACATCGAGACTCGAGCCTTTCCTCCGCTACGCGGCCCGCGCCGCGAACGGGGAGAAGCGCTTCGTGGTGACGCACTCGGAGATCTTCCCCGGCACCTTCGCCAGCACGACGGAGACGGCGGATCATCTACTGGCCGCGCTCGAGCTGCGCCGCACGCCCGTCCTGCAGTGGGGCCCGCTGGGGATGCAGCAGCTCAGCGAGGCCGGACAGCGCTCCTTCCTCGTCCTCGGTTTCGCCGGCAACACCGCCCCCGACCACGTCGATCACCTCCACGCCTGGGGTCACTTCCTCGATCTCCTCCTGAGCCCCGAGCCCTGAGCCCCGACCCGTGTTGTATGCTCCGCCCCCATGTCGCACCGTTACCCGCAGGAGGCCGTGCTTCGCGACGGCCGCCGGGTCCTCATCCGTCCCTTCACCGCGAATGACACAGAGGCGCTCTACGAGTTCTTTCACCGGCTGCCTGTCGAGTACAAGCGCTTCGCCTGGGACAACGTCGACAACCGGGCGCTGATCGAGAGCTGGGGCCGGCAGATCGACTACGCCAAGGTGTTTCCGCTGCTGGCACTCGACGGGACGCGGATCGTGGCCGACGCCACGCTGCACCGCCTCGGCGGCCCGCTGCGTCTGGTCGGCCGGATCAAGTGGATGATCGATCCCGCCTTCCGCGGCGTGGGCCTCGGCACGATCCTGGTGAAGGAGCTGGTCAACATCGCCCGCGAGCGCGGACTGCGCCACGTCAACTCGATGCTGATCTCCGACCTCGAGGCCGACGCCGTGAAGACCCTCGAGGGCCTCGGCTTCCGCGCCTATGTGCAGTCAGGCTACGGGACGGATCCCGACGGCAACCAGCACGACATGACCAAGCTGATCCTGAAGCTGTGACCCCCTGTCGCACGCCCCCCCGGTGGGCATCCCTCTTTCATCCTGCGTGTTATGGTCGGGAGGATCGGAGGCACCTGATGACCGTCACCGTCGAGAACGGCGTCGCCGCTCAGAAGAAGGGCCGCGGGGAGAACCCGCTGAGGCTCAAGAAGATCCACCACGTGGAGCTGTGGGCGGGAAACGCCAAGCAGTCGGCATACTTCTACCGGAAGGCGTTCGGCTTTTCGCAACTGGCGTACAGCGGCCTGGAGACGGGGAACCGCGACACCGCCTCGTACGTGCTGTCGCAGGGGAAGATCCGGTTCGTGGTTTCCACGCCGCTCGACTCGAAGCATCCCGCGGCCGAGCACATCCGCAGGCACGGTGACGGGGTGCACGACATCGCGCTGCAGGTCGAGGATGCCGACTTCGCCTTCGCCGAGGCGGTGCGGCGGGGGGCGAAGGGGGTGGTCGAGCCGCACGACATGCACGACGCGAACGGGACGGTCCGCCGCGCCGCGATTCAGACCTACGGCGACACGATCCACTCCCTCATTTCGTGGAAGGACTACCAGGGGCCTTTCCTCCCCGGTTACGAGCCGGCCGAGATCGCGGGGGAGGGGGCGGGGCTGCTGGTGGTCGATCACATCGTCGGCAATGTCGAGCTGGGGAAGATGAACGAGTGGGCGGAGTGGTACAGCAAGGTCATGGGCTTCTCCCGCTACATCACCTTCGACGACAAGGACATCTCCACGGAGTACAGCGCGCTGATGTCGATCGTCATGTCCGACGACAACCGGGTGGTGAAGTTCCCCATCAACGAGCCGGCGCCGGGCCGGAAGAAGAGCCAGATCGACGAGTACCTGGAGTGGTACCACGGCCCCGGCGTCCAGCATGTGGCGCTCCTCTGCGGTGACATCATCGAGGCCGTCTCGCGCCTCCGGGCCAACGGCGTCGAGTTCCTCGACGTGCCGGACAGCTACTACGACGAGGTCGAGGCGCGGGTTGGCGCGATCGACGAGCCGATGCAGACGCTGCGCGAGCTGCGGATCCTCGTCGATCGCGACGAGGAGGGGTACCTGCTCCAGCTCTTCACCAGGCCGGTGGAGGACCGCCCCACGCTCTTCTTCGAGATCATCCAGCGCAAGGGCAGCCGGGGATTCGGAAAGGGCAACTTCAAGGCCCTCTTCGAGTCGATCGAGGCCGAGCAGGCGCGCCGCGGAAACCTGTAAGTCCCGCAGTAAAATGGCGCGCGATGACCGAACCGAAGCCGCTCCCGCCTCACCCCACACTCCATTCGTTCTACGGCGCTGATCAGGAGCGGCAGCGCTACATCAACGAGCTCTTCGACCGCGGGTCGGCCGACTACGACTGGGTCAACAACGTCATGTCGCTCGGCTCCGGCTACTGGTACCGGGGCGAGGTGATGCGGCGGCTCGGGCTGGCCGAGGGGATGCGCGTCCTCGACGTAGCCACCGGCACGGGGCCGGTGGCGGCGGCGGCGAAGGAGATCGTCGGGGAGTCGGGGTGCGTGGTGGCGGTCGATCCGAGCGCCGGGATGCTGCATGTGGCCAGGCAGAAAGTCGGCGCGCAGTTCGTCCAGGCCGTCGGCGAGGCGCTGGCGTTCCGGGGCGAGCAGTTCGACGCTCTGACGATGGGATACGCGCTGCGGCACGTCTCCGATCTCCGCGCCGCCTTCAGCGAGTACCGCCGCGTGCTCAAGCCGGGCGGGCAGCTCGTGATCATGGAGATTTCGGTGCCGCGCTCCAGGCTCGGTGCGGGATTGTTGCGGCGCTACATGGGGAGCCTGGCCCCGATGATCGCCCGCCTCGGCTCGCGCAGCCGCGACACGGAGCGGATGATGAAGTACTACTGGAAAACGACCGAGGCCTGCGTCCCTCCGGAGGCCATCCTGGAGGCGTTGCGCGAGGCCGGCTTCCGCGACGCCCGCCGCGACGTGCAGTACGGCGTCCTCGCCGAGTACCGCGCGATGAAGTAGACCCCCACTTGAAATTCGGCGGGGGGGCGGGCGGTTGCGCGGGACTCATGCCATTCACAGCACTGGGCCTCGGGCCCCGCATCACCAAGGCAGTTCACGAAGCCGGCTACATCGAGCCGACACCGATCCAGAAAGAGGCGATCCCGGTCATCCTCACCGGCCGCGACGTCATCGGCACCGCGCAGACGGGGACGGGCAAGACCGCGGCCTTCGTCCTTCCCATCCTGCAACGGCTCTCTTCGCACGGCGCGGAGATGGGGCGCCGGGGGATGCGGGTCCTGGTCGTGGCCCCGACGCGCGAGCTGGTCGTGCAGATCGAGGAGAACGTGCGCAATTACTCGCGCCATCTCCGCCTCCGCTGCGCCACCGTCTACGGCGGCGTCGGCGAGCAGCCGCAGATCAGGGCCCTCCGCGCCGGCACGGAGATCATCGTCGCCACGCCGGGACGCCTCATCGACCTGATGCAGCAGGGCCACGTCGACTTCTCGCTGGTCGAGATCGCCGTCCTGGACGAGGCCGAACGGATGCTGGACATGGGCTTCATCCCCGCCATCCGCCAGATCGTCCGCAAGCTGCCGGCCAAGCGCCAGACGCTCCTCTTCTCCGCCACCCTCTCGAAGGAGATCGAGGCGCTGACCAACGAGTTCCTGACCAACCCGAAACTGGTGCAGATCGGAAAGCGCGCGAACCCCGCCGAGACGGTCGAGCAGTACGTCTACGAGGTCTCGAAGAGCCGCAAGCTGCCGCTGCTCCTTCACCTTCTGCGCGATCAGGGGCTGGAGTCGGTGCTCGTCTTCTCCAGGACCAAGCACGGCGCGGACAAGATCGCCCGGAAGCTCACGCAGTCCGGCATCACCACGGCCACGCTCCATTCGAACCGCAGTCAGAGCCAGCGCCTGGCCGCGCTCCGGGCCTTCAAGAGCGGGGCGGTGCGGGTGCTCGTGGCCACCGACATCGCCGCCCGCGGCATCGACGTGGAGGGCATCTCGCACGTCGTGAACTTCGATTTCCCGCCCCAGCCGGAGGACTACGTGCACCGGATCGGGCGCACCGGCCGCGCCCACGCCATCGGCGACGCGATCAGCTTCGTGACGCCGGATGATGTCGCCGCGCTCCGGGCGCTGGAGCGCTTCATCAGCCGCGGCATTCCGCGGAAGAAGATGAACGACTTCGACTACACGGAAGCCCCGGACGCGCCCCGCCCGGCCGCGGTGCGGGCGTTCGCGCCCCCGCG
>DATLEX010000197.1:0-4930 GCA_035525045.1 Thermoanaerobaculia bacterium
GGCGGGGGCGACGATCATCGTCCTCTTCGTCTGGTGGGCGACCGGGCTGGTGGCCTCGAGGCTGGTGGTCCGGCCGACGGGGGCGCGGCCGGCCGTGGCCGCCCTTCTGCAGCCGAACATCTCGCAGGAGATGCGTTGGGATGCCGAGAACGTGCTGCTCATCTTCCGCCGGATGATGGACATGACCGAGAAGGCCGTGGCCGCCGGCGCGTCGGTCGTGATCTGGCCGGAGTCGACCGTCCCGCTTTCGTACTCGACCACGCCGTTCTACCGCGCGGCCATCGAGGCCGTCTCAGCCAGGGACGGGGTGGACATCATCCTCGGGTCGGTGGCGGAGGACCCGGAGAGGCCCTCGCACATCTGGAATGCCGCCTTCCTGGTCAGCGGCGGGGAGACCATCGGCCACTACGACAAGATCAAGCTCGTCCCTTTCGGGGAGTACGTGCCGCTGCGGAGAATGCTCTTCTTCGCCGACAAGCTGGTGCGCGCGGTGGGCGACTTCCAGTTCGGGACCAACGACCGGCCGCTGCGCGGCCGCTTCGCCTACGGGCCGGCGATCTGCTACGAGATCGTCTTCCCGCAGATCCCCCGCACGCAGGTGCGCAACGGCGCGGACGTGCTGGTGACCATCACCAACGACGCCTGGTACGACGGGACCTCGGCGCCGCGCCAGCATCTCGACCAGGCCCGGCTGCGGGCCGTCGAAACCGATCGCTACGTGTTGCGCGCCGCCACCACCGGCATCTCCGCGTTCATCGACCCGAGCGGGCGGATCGTCGAGGAGATCCCCATGGGCCGCGACGGCGTCATCCTCGCCGAGTTCCAGCCCCGCACGACCCTCACGCCGTACGTGCGTTTCGGGGACTGGTTCTGCTGGATCGCGGTCATAGTCACGGCGGCTGTCGCCGGGTGGCCGCGGGGGAAGAAGAATTGAGAATTGAGAATTGAGAATTGCGTTTACTCTTAGGCCGGCATGAACGACAACACGCTGCCCCGCATCGACGAGCTCCGCACCCGACTCCGCTCTGTCCGGAGTTATCTTTGACCTGGCCGGCTCGCGCAGGGCGCTCGACGAGATCGAAGGCGAGATGTCCGCGCCCGGCTTCTGGGACGACCAGGAGAAGGCGCAGGAGGTAGGCCGCAAGCGGAGCCGCGTGGAGAAGCGCATCCAGGCGGCGGAGTCCCTCGAATCGAAGACCGGCGACCTCGACGTTCTGCTGGAGTTCGAGCAGGAAGGGGAAAACGTCGGCGGCGAGATCGAGTCGCTCGTGTCACAGCTCGAGAAGGAGATCGACCGGATCGAGCTGACCATGAAGCTCTCCGGGCCGCACGACGAGCACGACGCCATCGTGGCCATCCATCCCGGCGCCGGCGGCACCGAGTCGCAGGACTGGGCGGAGATGCTGCTGCGCATGTATCTCCGCTACTGCGAGCGCCGCGGCTGGTCGGCCGAGATGGTCGACTACCAGGCGGGGGAGGAGGCGGGGATCAAGAGCGCCACGCTGATGGTGCGGGGCGACTACGCCTACGGCTACCTCAAGTCGGAGCACGGCGTGCACCGCCTGGTGCGGATCTCGCCCTTCGACGCCGCCAAGCGCCGCCATACCTCCTTCGCCTCCGTCTACGTCTACCCCGACATCGAGGAGGACATCGAGATCGAGATCAACGACAAGGACCTCCGCGTCGATACCTACCGCTCCTCCGGGGCCGGCGGCCAGCACGTGAACGTGACCGACTCCGCCATCCGCATCACCCATCTCCCCACCGGGATCGTGGTCACCTGCCAGAACGAGCGCAGCCAGCACAAGAACCGCGACACGGCCATGCGCCTGCTCAAGGCCCGCCTCTACCAGCTCGAGCTGGACAAACGGAAGGAGGAGCAGACGAAGATCGAAGGGGAGAAGAAGGAGATCAGCTTCGGGAGCCAGATCCGCTCCTACACTCTCCAGCCCTACCAGTTGATCAAGGACCTGCGCACCGGGCACGAAGTGGGCGATCCGCAGCGGATCCTCGACGGCGACCTCGACGAGCTGATCGAGGCCTACCTGGCGCAGAGGGCCAGGACGACGGCGGAGTGATGCGAGTCGCCTTTCTCTCCCCCCTTCCTCCGGCACGATCGGGCATCGCGCACTATGCCTCGATGCTCCTGCCGGCGCTGCGCCGGAAGATCGACGTGACCGCGTTCGGCTCCCTCGACGGCTACCGCGCCGCGGACTTCGACCTCGCCGTCTACCAGCTTGGCAACAATCCCCACCACGAGTTCGTCTACGCCGAGGCCATGCGAAGGCCCGGGGTGATCGTGCTGCACGACTTCGTCCTGCATCACCTGATCGTGGAGATGACCCTGGCGCGCGGCGACGTGGAAGGATACGTGGCGGCGCTGGAGGCGAGTCATGGGCAGGCGGGGGCGGCGTGGGCGCGAGGACGGGCGGCGGGGCTGCACGGCGAGATCGGCAACTTCCTCCTCCCGGCGTCCGTCGACGTGGCGCGCCGTTCCCGTGCGGTGATCGTCCACAACCGGTGGGCGGCGGACCGGCTGCGCTCCTTCGGCGTGGAGACGCCGCTGTTCGTCGTGCCGCACCCGTTCGAGCCGGAGCCGGATGTGCACGACCGGGAGGCCATCCGGGCATCGCTCGGCGTCGCGCCGGCCGAGCGCGTGGCCGGCCTCTTCGGATTTCTCACCTCGGCCAAACGGGCGGAAGTGGTGGTGGAGGCGTTCCGGATGGCGCGCCGCCAGGACCCCTCCCTGCGGCTGCTCATCGTCGGCGAGCCGGCCCCGAACATCGACCTCCGCGCGATCGAAGGGGAGGGGGTGATCGTGACCGGCTACGCGAGCGACGCCGACTTCGGACGCTACTACGCCGCGGCCGACCGGTTGGTGAATCTCCGCTACCCCTCCGCGGGCGAGACGTCGGGAACGCTCATCCGCGCCTTCGCCGCCGGGAAGCCGGTCGCGGTGAGCGACTACGCCCAGTTCGCGGAATACCCCGATTCCTGCGTCACGAAGATCCCCCTCGGCGAGGGGGAGGCGGAGAAGCTGTCGGACTTCTTCCTGCAGGACATCGATGTGGCCGGCACCGCCCGTGCGCAGCGGGAGTGGCTGGAGTCGAATGCGACGATCGAGATGACGGTGGAGGGATATCTGGCTGCCCTGACCCAGCCGGTGCCGGCGGCCGCTGTTGCGCGCCCCGCCGTCCCGCAGCCGGGAGAGGGGACGGCCCTTCCGCTCTTTCCCTCCCTGACGCTGGCGGGAGTGGTCTTCAGGGACGAGGTGGCGGTCCTGACCCTGCGGAACGACGGATCCGCCACGGTCCGGGCGCGCGTGTACGGTCAGCCGGGGTACCGGGCGGTGGTGAAGCTCTTCGATGGCGAGAGGGAGATCGCCGATCACTGGCTGGACCTCGCCGCGGACGTTCTCCCCGGAGGGGCGACCGAGATCCGCGTGCCGCTGGGCAGCTCCGATCGCGCGCTGACGCTCCGGCTCTACCATGCCCTGGAGAGGGTTCCGCTGGTCAGTCCGGCCCCGGCGGGAGAGGTCGAGGTCCGGCGTGTTTGACGATCGCTCCGCCGGCGAGTTGCGGAGGCTGCTCTCCGGCCGGCCCGCCATCCACATCGACGCGCCGCAGTTCAAGCGCGCCGCGGTGCTCATCCCTCTGATCCGGAACGGCGGCCGCTGGTCGATCCTTTTCACCCGCCGTTCGGAGAACCTCGCCGCGCACAGCGGGCAGATCGCCTTCCCCGGCGGCGCGGTGGAGGGGAGCGAGCTGCTGGAGCAGGCGGCCATCCGCGAGGCGGAGGAGGAGGTGGGGATCGGCGGAGCGGGGGTGGAGCTGATCGGACGCCTGGACGACCTGATCACGAACAGCGGCTTCCTGGTGGCGCCGTTCGCCGGCATCGTGCACCAGCCGATCGAGTACGTGCTGCAGGAGAGCGAGGTGGTGGAGGTGTTCGAGGTGCCGATCGACGCGCTCCTCCACCCCGCCCAGCCCGAGGTGCGCTATGTTTCGTTTCGTGGAGGACGTTATCCGGCGTACTACTACGTCCACGAAGGGCATGAGATCTGGGGCCTCACCGGCCGGATGCTGAAGGCCTTTCTCGACCTGGCCTGGCAGAGCGTGTAGCCGGACTGGTCGATTCTTTGCACGGACGATCCAAACGAGATTCAAGAAGGAGAACGTATGGCGACCAAAGCACGATCCAAGGGTGCACGAGCAGGCAAGGTATCGCTTGCCGACGCAGACCGGCAGTACATCAAGGAGAGCCTCTCCAGGGCGAAGGCGCGGCTCGGGGCCGCCGCCGCTGCCATCGACGAACGGGGGCTCTTCGAGGCCCTGGAGCGGTTCGGTCTGGGCAGCGAGCGCGTCGAGCGTCTGCGGGCCGCGATCCACGACGTCGACGTGCGGGAGGCGGTCGACAAGGCGTCGGAGTATCTGGCCGAGCAGATCGAGAACGCCCGCGACTACACCCGCGAGAACCCGAAGAAGGTGATCGGCGGCGCGGCCGGCGTGCTCGTCGGCGCCTCGCTCCTGGCCCTGGCCATCCGCCGCGCCGCGGGAGAAGAGAAGCGCTCGCCGACCGCCTCGTCAAAAAAGAGCAGCGCCGCATCCTCGAAGAAGGCCGGCTCGAAGAAGAAGGCCGCCTCGAAGAAGGGGGGCTCGAAGGCAAGAAGCGCGAAGCGCCGCGGAGCTCCGCCGCTGTGCCTTCTCCCCGCCACGCGGGGAGAAGGTGCCGCGAATCGGCGGATGAGGGGCGGCTACTCCCCCCCCAGCAGCGCGTCGACGTATGCCTGGAGGCCCTTGCCGTCGGGGCCGGGGTTGACGAACACGCCGTTGACCATGAATGTCGGCGTGGCCTGGATCTGGTTGGAGCTGGCCGCACCGACACCCTTCAGCAGCTCGTCCCGAAGCGTCTGCGAGCCGAGGTCGGCATC
>DATLEX010000199.1:0-16317 GCA_035525045.1 Thermoanaerobaculia bacterium
GATGCCGCCCAGGTGGAGCGGCGGCATGTGATAGCCCCACTCGCGCGCCAGGAACGTGTGCTCGGCGATCGAGTCGCGGATCTCCTCCGCGATGCGCACTCCTTCCTCGAGCGGCGTAGCGGGAAGGATCATCACGAACTCGTCCCCCCCGTAACGCGCCACCGTGGCGTCGCCCCGCTGGATGATCCGCTTGAGGATGAACCCCACCTCGCGCAGGACCTGGCTCCCCGCCAGGTGCCCGTGGCAGTCGTTGACCACCTTGAACTGGTCGAGGTCCATGAAGATCAGCACGGCATGCTTCTGCGACTCCCTCGCCTCGACCAGCGTCTCGGTGAGCCGCACGTTGAACCAGCGGTCGTTGTAGAGGCCGGTCAGATCGTCCTTCTTCGCCAGCTCGTGGGCACGCTTCGCATCCAGCGCATTCTGGATCGTGAACGACGTGTAACCGGCGAAGATCTCCAGCAGAACCATGTCCCGCTGCATGAAGGCCCTTCCGTCGAGCCGGTTGATCAGCTCCAGCACGCCGCAGACATGCTTGCCGATGTAGACGGGCACGGCCACGACCGAATGCGTCTTGTGCCCCAACTGCTCGTCGATCTCCCCGTAGAAATGCTCGTCGGTCTCGACGTCGGTCGAGAGATAGGGTGTTCCGGTCTGGTAGACCTGCCCGACGATTCCGTGCTGCGCCGAAAGCCGCTGCCCGATCAGCCCCCGGCTCGACTCTCCGAACGTGGCGATGAAGACCAGCTCGTTGTCCCGCCGCGAGGCCACCTTCCGGATGGGATCATCCAGAAGAATCGACCCCGACTGCGACGGGACGAACTCGTAGGCCTTCTGCAGGACTTCGCGGAGGACGAGGTCGAGATCGACCTCACTGCCGAGAGCAAGTCCCGACTTGTGACGCTCGAGGAAGCGCTCGAGCTGCGGGACCTCCAGCGAGTGAAATTGAATCATCCTGAACCGGCAGTCGCGGTTTCCTGATTATACGGTTTCCTCGGCAGCCAGCGCCTCCTCCTCGAACGAGATGCTCCGGTACGCCGCCGCGGCCGGAAGACCGCGCCGGCGATGGCGGAGGTATTCGACGAGGTACCGCCAGTAGAACGCGATGAGGCCGTGCCGGGCGATCTGCCGGACGTGGGCCAGCTCGTGCCGGATGATCCGCTCCAGTTGGGCTTGCGTGAGACCGGAGGCGACATAGATGCGGCGGCCGAGGGTGATGCCGGCGACGCCCTTCCAGAGGAGAAGGCGCAGCCAGCGCGGGTAGCCGATCCTCACCCGGGCGCGGGCGGCGCCGGCGAGGGCGCGCAGGTCGTCGGTGAGGTTAAAATCGCCGCCCATGCGCAGAACATACCTTCTTCCGGCCCTGGCCGTCCTGGCCCTCCCTCTGATCGCTCAGAGGAACTTCGACGAGGTGAAGATCGAGACGACGAAGGTCGCCGGCTCGGTCTACATGCTGACCGGTGCGGGCGGGAACATCGGCGTCTCGGTCGGCGAGGACGGCATCGTCATCGTCGATGACCAGTTCGCCCCCCTCGCCCCGAAGATCAAGGCAGCGCTGGCGGCCATCACCGACAGGCCCATCCAGTTCGTGCTGAACACGCACTACCACGGCGATCATACCGGCGGGAACGAGATCTTCGGGCGCGAGGCGCCGATCATCGCCCACGACAACGTGCGGCAGCGGCTGGCCGCCGGGACCACCGCCCGCGGCCACAAGACGCCTCCGGCTCCCAAGGGGGCGCTGCCGGTCGTCACCTTCGACTCCACGCTGACCATCCACGTGAATGGCGAGCAGGTCCGGGCCATTCACTCGCCGCACGCGCACACCGACGGCGACTCGATCATCTGGTTCACCAGGTCGAACGTCGTGCACATGGGCGACAACTTCTTCAACGGACGCTTCCCCTACATCGATGTCGACAACGGCGGCAGCGCCCGCGGCCTGATCCACAGCATCGACCGCGTGCTGAGCACGGTTCCCGACGACGCGAAGATCATCCCCGGCCACGGCCCGCTCGCCGACAAGGCCGCGCTCCGCCGCTACTCGGAGATGCTCGCCGGAACGTACGGCGCCGTCGACGCCGCCGTCCGCGCCGGCAAGACCCTCGATCAGATGAAGAGGGAGAAGGTCCTCGGCCCGTGGGAGGAGTGGGACGGAGGATTCATCAGCAGCGACGCCTTCCTGACGACGCTGCACGGCGAGCTCACCAGGTAGCGGGTGGTGTGCCCTCTCCCGCTTGCGGGAGAGGGTGGCGCGACGCGCCGGGTGAGGGCACTGGTCTCACTTCCTCTTCACCGACAACGTCAGCTCGAAGCGCGCCACCGGCTCGTCGCCGAGCTTCGCCGGCACGGTGGCCGTGACGCGGATCGTCGCCTCTTCCCTCTCGCCACTGGCGAGGGCGCGCTCGACCAGGCTCTGGATGAGCGGCCCGTCCTCATTCGTGAAGTGCACGTCGCCCTCGGCCCTCTTGAGGAACTCCCCTTTGATGTCCTTGAAGATGAGCGAGACCGGCACCTTCCGGCGGCGGAGCATGTCGAAGCCGATCAGGCCCGCGGCGACGTCCGCTCCCATGCAGAGGACGCCGAGGTACATGGCGTGGATGTCGCGGCGGCGCGTCCGCCAGTTGAGCGGGATGCGGATGACACAGCGCTGCTCGCTCAACTCGATCACGGAGGGTTTCACGAGCCAGAGCATGAAGACGTTGCGGAGCGACCAGAGGCGGACGGCCCGCGTGTTCATGACTTCGCTCTCCCTTCGCTTCTGATGCGCGCTCCCGGCGCCATGATCCAGTCGTAGAGCGCGTCCGGCAGAAGGCGCAGGAGGCGCGTCATCAGCGACATGCGCAGCGGGAACTCCACCACGCGCTTACCCCGCTCCAGCCCGTCGGCGATGATCACCGCCGCCTTCTCCACCTTCATCAGGAAGGGCATGCGAAAGCGGTTCCTCGCCGTCATGGCCGTGATGATGAAACCGGGATTGACAATGGTGACGCCGACATCGAACTGCGCCAGCTCCACCCGCGCGGCCTCGAGGAAGGCCTGCATGGCCGCCTTGCTCGCCGAGTACGCCGAGGCGGTGGGCAGGCCGCGGAGCCCTGCCAGCGAGGCCACACCGGCGAAGCGGCCGCTCCGGCGCTCGATCATCGACGGCACCACGGCCCCGAAGAGGTTGATCATGCCGATGACGTTGACGCGGATGACCTCCCCGGCGGCGCCCGCGTCGAACTTCGCGGCGTGGGTCGGGGTTCCGATGCCGGCGTTGGCGACGGCGAGGTCGAAGGGGCCGCCAAGGGCGGTTTCGGCGCGGCGGACCGCGTCGGCCACCCCGGCCGCGTCCGTCACGTCACAGGTGACGGCCACCGCCTGCGATCCGGCGAGCGAGGCCACCGCCTCGTCGAGCAGCGCGGTCCTGCGGGCCAGCAGCGCCAGCGACCACCCCCGCCGTCCCAGCTCCTGGGCCAGCGCCAGGCCGATGCCGCTGGAGGCTCCGGTGATAATTGCGCGCTTCATGAGGGGAATTGAAAACTGAAACTCGTTTCCTCCACCGACATCCTACTCGCCAATGATCTTCACCATCACCCGCTTCGTGCGGCGGCCGTCGAATTCGCCGTAGAAGATCTGTTCCCACGGGCCGAAGTCGAGTGTTCCCTTCGTGATGGCCACCACGACCTCGCGCCCCATGACCTGGCGCTTGTGGTGCGCATCGCCGTTGTCCTCGCCGGTGCGGTTGTGGTGATAGCGCTCCGGACTGGGGTCGTACGGCGCCAGCCACTCCAGCCAGCGCTTGTAGTCCTCGTGGAGCCCCGGCTCGTCGTCGTTGATGAAGACGCTGGCGGTGATGTGCATGGCGTTGACCAGACAGAGACCTTCCTGGACGCCGCTAGCGCGGACTTCGGCCTCCACCTCGCGGGTGATGTTGATGAGCTCCATCCGTTCTTTGGTGTGGAGGACCAGATGGCGAGTATGGCTCTTCATGGGGTTTTCATCCCTCGAACTGCGTTTTTGGCTTTGCGGCGCCGCGCAGGCGCTCGATGCCGAACATCTCCGGCGGGGCCTTCCCCGCGAGAATCGCGGCGGCGGCCATCTCGCCGGCCGCGGGCGAGAGCTTGAACCCGTGCCCCGACCCGCCGCCGAGCAGCCAGACGTTCTTCGCCTGCGGGTGGCGATCGAGGATCAGGTGTCCGTCGGGACTGTTCTCGTACTGACAGACTTCCGCATCGAGGAGCGGAGCCCTCGCCAGCTCCGGGAACCTCTCCGCCAGGAACCGCCGGGCCCGGGCGATCCCTTCTCCGGCCGGCGTGCGGTCGCCGCCGGTCGGATCGAACGCCTCTCCCCGCGTGTCGTCCGCGAGCTTGAATCCGCGTCCGTGTACGTCGGGCAGTCCATAGATGATGCGCTCGCCGAAATCGATCCAGGCCGGCAGGCGCCGAGGAAGGTAGCGGTCCGACCCTGGGGGGGTTCCGAAGTAATAGACCTCCTGGCGCGTCGGGCTGATCGCCTCGCCGATCACCTCGGGGAAGAGCCGGCCCAGCCAGGGACCGCAGGCGAAGACGTAGACGTCGGCCTCGACAGGCGACCCGCCGGCGAGCCGGAGGGGCGGCATCATCTCACCGGCGACGCGTCCCGGCTCCGCGTGCGCGGTGCGGTAGGTCCCGCCGGCGGCGACGAACGCGTCGCGGACGACGGTACAGGCCCGCCGGGCGGAGAGCACTCCCGCGCGTCTCTCCAGCCAGACCGACTTCAGCCCGCCGAAGTCGATCTGCGGATAACGGCGCGCGACCTCGGCGATCGTGAGCTTCTCGACCGGAAACCCGAGCTCCTCGAGAATCGGCACCGCGGAGCGGACGTAGGCATCGTCGCCGCGATGGAGCCACAGCGCACCGGTCTCGACGTAAAGCGAGGCATCGAGACGCTCCCACAGCTCGTACGATCGCTTCACCATCTCGACATACACGCGATCCGCGCCGTAGATGGCCCGGATCACGCGGGTCTCGCCACCCGAGCTCGAGCGCGAGTTTCCAGGTCCCCACGCGTCGATGAGCGTCACCTGAGCGCCGAGACGTCTGAGATGCAGCGCCGTCCAGCTTCCGAACGCTCCGGCGCCGACGACGGCAACGCGTAAGGAGCTGCGTGGCGTCACGAGCGGCATCGCGGCCATGGTGCCGATGAACGTGCGGCGGGAGAGGGTCATGGGGTCAAGACGGCGGGAGGCGTTTCCGCCTCCCGCCCGGATTCCTCGCTACCCTTCGAACGACGTCAGAAGTGGACTCGGGTGCTGACGCCGAATGTGCGCGGCTGATTGGTCAGGAACGAGACCCGAGCGCGGCTGCCCCGCTCGATGTCGAGAGCGAGATAGGCTGTCTCGTCGGTCACGTTGTTGATGAAGAAAGCCGTGTCCCACATCCCCTTCAGGAACCCGAGGCGCAGGTTCAGAAGGTTGTAGGACGGCAACTTTGGATCGAACGTGAAGATGTTCTGCGTATAGGGACCGCCGATGTCGCCAGCGAACCCCGCCATGTCCACCACGCCGAAACCGGGGTCCTGATCCCCGACCTGGGTGTAGCGGTCTCCGACGTGCTGGAAGACGCCGGTGAGATACGCCGCCAGCCCGCGGGCCATCGGCCGGCGATACGTCGCCGCCGCGGCCAACTGCACCTCCGGCACGCTGGGGAGGCGGTTGCCTTCCCGGATTCCGGCCACGATCGTCCCGTCCGCGGTGCGGAAGCTCGAACGCAGCTCGGAGTTGTTGTAGTTGCCGGAGATGGCGAAATCGAAGCTGTCGTTCGGTGCGAGCTCGAACTCCGCTTCCACGCCGGCGCTTCGCGCTTTGGGCACGTTGAGATTGATTCGCGAAGAGCAGGACCCGGCCGTGACCGGTACCTGCAGATCGCTGATGTCCATGTAGTAGAGCGAGGCGTTGAACGTGCCGCGCCCCCCCCTGAGCGTCGACTTCGTTCCCACCTCGTAGTTCCACAGAGTCTCGTCCTCCCACGTAGGCCGGCCGCCATAGATGGCCAGGTCCTGAGGCGTGCAGAGGGGGACGTTGAGAGGATCATTGATGCCACCGAGACGGAATCCCTTCGAGACCTGCGCATTGAGCCGCGTGGCGTCGTTCAGCTTGTAGCTGAGGATGATTCGCGGCGCGATTCCGTCGGCCGAGACCGAGCCGACACTGTCGATCGGATCGGAGAAGATTCCGTCGAAGACCTGGGTCCGGTCCTCCTTGAAGTCATACCAGCGCAGACCACCGGTCAGCTCGAACTGGTCGGTGACCGCCCAGGTGGCCTCCCCGAAGATCGCGAGCTGGTCGTAGTCGTAGTGCAGATCGGACTTGTACAGCTCGTCCTTCCTGGCCAGCTTCGTTCCCGCCGTCGGGATTCCGCTCAGGTCTTCGAATCCGATCACCGGCAGATTCTGGCGATAGTCACGCGTGGTGGTGGCATAGAAGGCACCGACGAGCCATTGCCACTGGGCGGCGCCGCCCGACAGGCGCGCTTCCTGGGTGAACCCTTGCGCCTCGGTGGCATCGAAGAGCGGTGCATCGAGCGTGTAGATATTCTCCGGCAGAGCGATCGTTCCGCCCGTGATGCTGGCGGTCAGGGCAGTGGCGTCGCGGATGACCAGGATGTCGCGATTGGTGAAGGAAGTGATCGAGGTCAGCGTCATCCCGCCAAGGTCATAATCGATGTTCAGGTCGCCGAGGAGGAACTCGTCGGTGTACGGTTCATCGATCTGGGTGAAGGTCCGCCGTTCGCCGAGGGTCACCGGCGGGCGGGTCGTGGTAAAGGGATTCGCCAGGATGTTGAACGTGTCGAACCGGTTCCAGCCCTTGATGTCGACGTCCTGGTAGAGAATGCGGGGGGTGATGGTCAGCCGGTCGCTGGGCTCGAAGCGGAACGCCAGGCGCGCGCCGGCGCGATGTCCCGTGTTCACGTCCTTGTCGAGGCTCAGGTCGGGCTGAACGGCGTCGATGAAGCCGCCGTACCGCGTGTAGTAACCGACGATGCGCATCGCGGCGGCGTCACCGAGCGGCACGTTCCCCGCGTACTTCACGCTCCCCCCCACTCCGCCGTCGCTGATCGTGCTGACACCCAGCTCCGCAACCGATTCGGACGCGCCGAGCGCCGGCTGGTTCGTGATGTAGCGGACCGTTCCCGCCAGCGAACCCGATCCGAACAGAGTTCCCTGCGGCCCCCGCAGAACCTCGATGCGCGATATGTCGAATAGATCGATATCAGGTGTGAACAGGGAGAGCGATATGACCGACTCGTCGAGATACATGCCCACCTGCTCCTTGACACCCGGCTGGTCGCGGATGATGCGCCCGGCCGATACGCCCCGCATGCCGACCTGACTCTGCCCCGGGCCCGCATTCTGGACGGTGAATCCGGCTACGTTCGTCGAGATGTCTTCGAGAGTTTCCGCGCCGCGGTCGCGAAGCTCCGATTCCGTCGGTGCGGCCACCGACATCGGAACCTCCTGCACGGTCTCCTCGCGCTTGCGGGCCGTGACCACCATCTCCTCGGTCACGCGCGCGGGCGGCTGCTGTTGCGCAGTCTGTTGGGCCTGTTGCTGTTGCTGCGTCCCCTGCGCCAGGAGCAGCGCAGCAGGCGTGGCGATCATCAGGACGATGAAGTACAGGATGGATTTCGTGACGAGGCTGTTCATGTCGTACCTCCTCCATATCTCTAGGCCGCACGGGACGACGCCGGGATGTGGGGAATTCTGCGCGCAGGGCGAGCCGATGGTCAAGGAAAGGGCTCGGGGCTCAGGCCAGCTTCGGAAGCTTTGCCCGCTTCCTGAACACGTCGGCGAAGAGGTCGCCCACCTTGTCGAGGCGCTTCGGCATGGTGCGGAGGTTGAACTTTCCGGGATCGAGGCGCTTGCTGATCTCGCTCCACTTCAGCGGAGCCGAGACGGGGGCGCCGTCCATGGCCCGGAGTGAGTAGGGCGCCACGACGGTCTTCCCATAGGCGTTCTGCTCGCAGTCGAGATAGAGGCGGCCGCGGCGCTTGGCCAGGCTCCGCTCCACCGTGATCCCCGGCACCTTCGACGCCACCGTCTCCGCCAGCCTGCAGGCGAAGGCGTGCATCTGCTCGTAGGAGTGGCCGGGAACCAGCGGGACGAAGAGATGGATGCCGCGTTTGCCGGAGGTCTTCGGCACGCTCGGAAGAGCCAGCTCCTCGAGGAGCTTCCTCATCACCAGCGCCGCCTCGACGGCCTGCTCGATGCCCTTTCCCTTCGCCGGATCGAGGTCGAAGAGCATCCAGTCCGGCTCCTCGAGGCTCTCGCCCCGCGAGTGCCACATGTGGATAGTGAGCACCGACATCTGCGCGAGCCAGCTCAGCGCGTCGCGGCTGTCGGCCACGAGGTGCCTGACCGTGCCGCGCTTCCCGCTCCGCGCCGGCGTCGCGATCAGCGTCAGCCACCCGGGGCCTTCCCGCCCGATGTTCTGATGAAACCACGACGGCTTGTCGATGCCCTGGTTCCAGTGCTCGAGAGTCAGAGGACGGTCGCGCAGGGCACGGAGCATCGGCCCGGCCACCGCATCGTAGTAGGCGGCGACGTCCGCCTTTGTGATGTTGTCGCGCGGGTAGAGAAGGCGATCGGGATTGGTGAGCGTGACCTTCGATCTCATATTCGGGCTGACCGGCTTCTCGCGCACGACTTCCTCCGGGGTCTTGTCCTCGCGCAGTCCGAGAAATGAAGGATGGCGCAAGCGGCCATCGGAGGTCCACTCGGTGAAGGACACCTGGGCCACCAGACGGGGTCGGACCCAGGTGGCCGTGCGGATCCGCGGCGCCCCCTTCACCGCGCCGCTCGCCACGACGTCCTTCGACAGCTCGTCCTTGAACCAGACCCGCTGCCTGGCGGAGAAGCCCGTGCCGACCTTCCCCGCGTAACGAAGCGAGCCGTCCTCCTCGCGGACGGCGAGGTGTAGCGAGCCGATCTCCTTCGACGAGTGCGTGCTCGGCTGCCAGCCGGCGATGATCAGCTCCTGCTGGTTCTGGGCCTTGAGCTTGAGCCATTCCTTCGAACGGCGCCCTTCGTAGAGGGAGGTCGTGCGCTTGGCGATCAGTCCTTCGAATCCCGCCGCGGCCGCCCGCTTCAGGGCCTCCTGCCCGGGGCCGGAGACGATCCGCGATAGAGCCACGGTGGGAGGGGGTTTTCGCAACGCCCTCTCCAGCAGCTCGCGCCGCTGCCCATAGGTCAGCTTCCGCAAGTCGCGGCCGTCGAGCCAGAGGATGTCGAAGACGAAGAGCCGCTCGCGTTGCTGCCCCTGCTGCAGGAGCTGGAATCGCGGCGCCCCCTTCTCGTCCAGCGCGACGATCTCGCCGTCGAGGACGATCTCCGGCACGTTCCAGCTCCGGAGTGCGGCGGCGATGCGCGGGAAGCGCCCGGCCAGATCGAGCCGGTTGCGGCTCCACATCGCCACCTCCCCCCCGGTCAGCGCGGCGAGGACGCGGAAGCCGTCGTACTTCAGCTCGTAGGTCCAGCTCTTCTCGTCGCGGGGAGGGTCGCTGGCCAGCGTGGCCAGCATCGGCGGAAAGAGGCGGCGCAGGAGCTGCTCCGGTTTTCCCATCAGCCCGACCGCGGCAGACCGACAACGATGATCAGCTCCGGCACGTCGGGGTACTATGCCACGCGTGGACGAGAAGGCGCTTCCCATCGCCATGACCCGCGAGCAGCTCAGGGAGCTCGCCCTCCGCGTAGCCGCGGAGATGAAAGCGGCGGGTCCCGCCGTTGCCGGGAAGCCGGCCGGGAGCGGCGGCGGCTCCCGGCACCGCGGATTGCCGGAGGATCTGCGGGCCCGCTTCATCGACGTGCGGGCGGCCCTGTTCCAGCGCGGGATCTTCGATCCCGTGCTGGTCCGTTTCGATACCGCCTCGGCAGATCAGGCCTCCGCTGCGGACATCGCGAACCAGCTCGCCAGCGTGGCCGCCTCCCTTTGACGGCGGTCCCCGGGTCAGCCGGTGCTACCATTTTCCCCTCGCCGCCATGTTCGAGAGCGTCGCCCCGCAGCAGTTCGTCAGGCGAAGCCGCAAGGCCTTTTATGAGGCCCTTCCGGCCTCGCTCGCGATCCATGCGCTCATCGCCGGCGCCGTGTTCGTGGGCGACGTCTGGACGGTGATCCTTCCCTCGAACGCCCCCGCGCAGCCGATGACCTTCGTCATCGCCGACCTCCCACCTCCCCCTCCCCCGCCGCCCCCGCCGCCGAAACCGCTCGCCGCGCAGCTTCCGGCAACCCGCCAGCTCATGAAATTGTCCAGCGCGATCCTCGCGCCGACGGTGATCCCGGAGGAGATTCCAGTGGCCCGGACCGCGGTGGTTTCGTTTTTCGAGGACGCCTCGCCGAAGGGCGCCGAGGAGGGCGTTCCGTTCGGCGAGATCGGCGGGGTCTTCGGCGGCGTGACCGGTGGAGAGTTAGGGGGGACCTTCGGGGGCACGCGTGGCGGCGTGGTTGCCGAGTCGAACCGCGTCACGGTGGAGCGCGACCGGCCGCTCCCGATGTATCCCCTCTCGCAGGTCTATCCGATCTACCCCGAAGAAGCGCGCGTCCGCGCCTGGGAAGACCAGCTCGTGGTGCGCTACGTGGTCGGCAAGGATGGCCGGGTGAAGGACGTGACGGTCATCTCCCCGCCGGAGCGCGCCCTCTTCGTCGAGGCCACCGTGCGCGCCATCCGCAACTGGCGATTTCGCCCTCTCATCGAGGGTGGCCAGCGGAAGGAAGTCGTGCACGAGCTGACCGTGCTCTACCGGCTGAACTATGTGAGCTGAGTGAAGCTCCGCCGCACGGCGGGGGGACAAAAAACGAAGCGCGCCGACCCCATTCGGGATGATCGGCGCGCTTCCGTCGCTAGCGGTCCCGGCTGGTTGCCGGGCTGCCCACGGCCTTGTGCGAGACGGATGCCAGCCGGCCGGTTTCGTCATGAAACGAGTCTTCTTGCTGTTCACCGGCCTGCTCGTCGTGATCTCCGCGGCCGGCGCCGCGCAGGCGCTCCGCACCGAGGTGCGCCTCGTGGTGGAGAAGGCGCTGGCGGGGGAGCGCGACGCCATCGCCCGCTACGAAGCCTTCGCGGCGAAGGCCGATGAGGAAGGGTATCCCGGCGCCGCGGCCCTCTTCCGGGCCCAGGCGCGCGCCGAGAGCGTGCACTCCCGGCGTTTCGCAGGCGTCCTCAGGTCGCACGGGCACGCCGTCCCAGAGCCGAATCCGCACCGGCCGGCTGTCGGAAGCACGGGCGACAACCTCCGCGCCGCGGCCGCGGCCGAGGCGGCGGAGCGGGACGGGATCTACCGCGATGCGGTCGAGACGTGCCGGTTCCACGGAGCGAAGGAGTTGGCCACGATGTTCGACCAGACCCGCGACGCCGAGGTGGAGCACGGCAACCTCTGCATGGCGGCGGCGCGCAACCTCCCCTCCATGAAGCAGGCCAGGACCTACTACGTCTGTGAAGGATGCGGCTACACCACCGACGTCCGGCTTCCGATGTGCCCCTCGTGCCGTCGCAACAAGCCGCCGGAACCGGTCCAGTAGCGTAGCCGTGCCCTCTCCCGCTTGCGGGAGAGGGTGGCGCGAAGCGCCGGGTGAGGGCGCCCGCCCCAGCGGACTCCAGGCCTGCTCTTCTCCGCGTCCATGGAAGACCGTCTCGAAAAGCTGGCGACGCTGTATCGCGCCCACGTCACCGTACTCAAGCTCCGGCACGACCGCGCCCTCGAGGCCAGCGGCTTCGACCACCTCGTGATCTTCGCCGGCGCTCAGCACATCGCCTTCCTCGACGACATGGGCTATTCCTTCAAGGTCAACCCCCACTTCAAGTGGTGGGTGCCGCTGGTCGATAACCCCCACTGCTTTCTGATCTACACCCCGGGGGTGAAGCCGCGCCTGGTTTACAACCAGCCGATCGATTACTGGCACAAGCCTGCCGGCCCTCCCGCCGGCTGGTGGGTGCCGCCGTTCGACATCGAGGTGATCACCAGGGTGGAAGAGGCTCGGGAGTTCATTCCCAGGAGCGGACGGGTCGCGTTCATCGGCGAATGGGACGAGACGTTCGACGGCTGGGGAACGTTCGAGGCGAATCCGGCCTCGCTGGTCAACCGCCTGCACTTCGACCGTGGCTGGAAGACGGAGTACGAGATCGAGTGTCTGCGCGCAGCGAACGAGATCGCCGCCGCCGGTCACAAGGCGGCGGCCGCGGCGTTCCGGAAAGGGCAGTCGGAGTACGAAATCCATCTCGCCTATCTCCGCGCCGCCAGCCACACCGAGGAGGAACTGCCGTACGGAAACATCATCGCCGTGAACGAGAACGCGGCGGTCCTGCACTACTACCACCACGACCGGCAGGCGCTGGCGAAGAAGGAGCGCCACTCGTTCCTGATCGACGCCGGCGCGAGCTTCAACGGCTACGCCTCCGACATCACCCGCACCTACTCGGCGCGCAAGGACGAGTTCCACGACATGATCGAGGCCATGGACGAGGCCCAGCAGTCGCTCTGCGCCGCCGTCGCGCCTCGCGTGCACTACCCCGACATCCACTTCCTGGCCCACCGCAAGGTGGCCGAGATCCTCCGGCGCTTCCGGTTCGTCGACCTCGATCCCGACGCCATCGTCGAGCGGCGCATCAGCAGCACCTTTCTCCCGCACGGCGTCGGCCACTACCTCGGTCTGCAGGTGCACGATGTCGGCGGGCTCCAGGCCGACTCGGAGGGGACGACCATCCCCAGACCCCCCGGCCACCCCTACCTTCGCCTGACCCGGACCGTCGAGCCGTCGCAGGTCTTCACCATCGAGCCGGGGCTCTACTTCATCAATTCACTGCTCGGGGAGCTGAAACAGAGCGAGAACGCCAAGTACGTCGACTGGGACAAGGTGGACTCGTTCCGAAAGTACGGCGGGATCCGCATCGAGGATGACGTGGTGGTCACCGAGAACGGGCACGAGAACCTCACCCGCCGCGCCTTCGCCGAAGTGAGCTGATAAGCCACGGGATCGCTGATCCTGACCACCACCACCCGGCTGGTCCGGGTCATCGAAGATTCCTCGCTCACGCTCGGGATGACAGGGTCAACGCCTCGTGCTTCCGAATCAGCCTCAGCGAGTGGCGAAGGAGCGCCGCATTCTGCTTCTGATTCAGCCAGGTGGAGCGGCCGGACGGATGGGGCAGCACCACGGCATCGAACTCGTGGCCGGCGCGCTCCGCGCGGTGCAGCACGCCCACGGCATCCTTGAGCTGCGGGATGCCGACGAGCTGCTGCGAGGCCAGCGTGCCGACGGCGATGATCAGCTCCGGCTTCAGCAGGCGGATCTCCCGGTCGAGGTGCGCGCCGCAGTTGGCGATCTCCGCCGGGTCCGGCACGCGGTCGCCTCCCTGCCGGTCCTTTCCCGGAAAGCAGCGGATCACCGCGCACATGTGCACGCGGCGCCGGAACTCCGCCTCCGGAATGCCGAGTGCCTCATCGAACCAGCGGAACATCCGCTGCCCCGCGGTGAAGGCGAAGGGACGCCTGTCGACGAGCTCGCGAGGGCCCGGCGCCTGTCCGACGAGCATCACGCGCGCGCCGGCCACCGCTCCGGTGACCGGCTCGCCGAAGACGTTCGGGCAGGCGCGACAGGCAAAGAGCCGCGCGAGATGCTCCTCGAACCGCGTGTTACCATCGCCGTGCATGAAGCGTGTCCTTCCTGCGATCCTGATTCTGCTCTATCCGCTGGCTGCTCACGGCTGGACGCGCGCCGGCGATGAACGGATCGCGCGAAAAGCGGCCCAGCTCGCTCCCCCCGACCTCCGGCTGATGATCGAACGGTTCGAGCCCGAGTACAAGCAGGGCCTGGCCCGCGCGCAATCCGACGAGGGCTCGGACTGGCACCGTCATTTTCCACAGACCGGCCGGCTCCGGCAGCGCATCGAGGCGGAGACTGCCGGTGCGATCGCCATGCTCCGCGGCGGCGAGCCGATGAGCTCGGTGGTGGAGAGGCTGGGAATGCTGGCCCACTTCATGGCCGACGCCAACAATCCCTTCCACGTGTCGAACGACGATCCCCGCCTGGCGGCCTCGCAGCTCGACTACAAGCTCTACTTTGAGCGCCGCCTGGCGCGGTTTCCGACCGTGTTCTACGGCCTCGACCCGAGTTTCCAGCTCGGACCGTACCTCGACCGCACCTTCTCCCGCACTGCCCGCTTCTACCCGCTGATCCGCGAGGAGTATTTCCGGTTCGGCCAGCGGCGCTCCTCGGCCGAGTTCGACGACCGCTCCACCGCGTTCGGCATCGCCTCGATCTCCTACTCCCGCGCGGTGTCCGACCTGGTCAACCTCTACTACTTCATCTGGCGGGAGGCCGGCGGCGACGTCCGCTCCGCGCCGCTGATGCGCGGGAGCAATCTCGTCCTGAATGCGAATTGAGCGCGCCATCCTCTCCGTCTACGACAAGACCGGGATCGTCGAGCTGGCCAGGGCGCTCGCCGCACAGAGGGTGGAAATCCTCTCCACGGGCGGAACGGCCAAACACCTGCAGGGCGCCGGCGTTCCGGTGACGGCCATCGCCGAGTGGTCGGGGGCGCCGGAGATCCTCGGCGGCCGGGTCAAGACCCTCACCCCGAAGGTGTTCGGCTCGATCCTGCTCGACCGCACCAATCCAGAGCACGTGGCCGACTGCACCCGCCTCGGCATCCCCCGCGTCGACGTCGTGGTGGTGAACCTCTACCCCTTCGAGCAGACCGCCGCGAAACACCAGGTCACGCTGGCCGATGCCGTCGAACAGATCGACGTCGGCGGCCCGTCCATGCTCCGCGCCGCGGCGAAGAACCATCGCCACGTCGTGCCGCTGTGCGATCCTTCCCTCTACGACGACTTCCTGCGCGAGCTGGAGGGGGGTGAGGTCTCCGATTCCTTCCGCCTCCGCTGCGCCATCGCCGTCTTCGAGAAGACGGCCTCGTATGACGCCGCCATCAGCGCCTATCTGCGCCGGCAGGCCGCCGCTCTGGATCGGGTCGAGGACGACTCCGGCACGCCGGCGCAGCTCAGCGTCACCCTCCGGAAGTTCCAGGACCTCCGCTACGGCGAGAACCCGCAGCAGAAGGCGTCGTTCTACCTCGAGGGGGGCGGCGCCAGGCCCTTCGAGCAGATTCACGGGAAGGAGCTCTCCTACAACAATCTCCTCGACCTCGACTCCGCCATCCGCCTGGCCAACGCGTTCCATGAGCCGGCCGCGGCCATCATCAAGCACACCAATCCCTGCGGGGCGGCCAGGCGGCGGACTCTGGTCGACGCGCTCGGCGCGGCGCTGCAGTCCGATCCCGTCTCCGCGTTCGGCGGCATCATCGGGACGAACCGGGAGTTCGATGCCGTCTGCGCGCGCGCCGTCGGGGAGATCTTCCTGGAAGTCATCGTCGCGCCTTCCTTCTCGGCCGAGGCGCTGGAGATCCTGCGGAAGAAGAAGAACCTCCGTCTGGTGACGACCACGTCCACGGTCCCGAAGTACGAGCTGCGCTCGGCGGCCGGCGGGGTGCTGGCGCAGACGCCGGATCTGGTGTCGGGCCGGGACATGTGGAAGTTCGTCACCGAGAAGATCCCCACGGACGACGAGATCGACGGCCTGGAGTTCGCCTGGATCGTCTGCGCCTGCGTGAAGTCGAATGCCATCGTCCTGACCAGCGAGTCGCAGTCGGTCGGCATCGGCGCCGGGCAGATGAGCCGGGTCGACGCCGCGAAGGTGGCCATCATGAAGTCGGTCCTCCCCGCCGCCGGGACCTTCGCCGCCTCGGATGCGTTCTTCCCCTTCCGCGACGCGCTCGACGTCCTCGCCGACGCCGGCGTCCGGGCCGTCATCCAGCCGGGCGGCTCGGTGCGCGACGAGGAGGTGATCGCCGCCGCGAACGAGAGGGGAATGGCCATGGTGTTCACGGGGGAGAGGCATTTCCGGCATTGAGAGGGTGAAAAGACCGGGCTCGGGTCGGGCGTTGGGAAGCCGGCACTCCGGCCTTTTCCCGTGCCCGTGCCCGTGCCCGCGCCCGATTTGATCGGCGGGCGGGCAGCGCTCTCCGGCAGGGGATTCCTCGCGCTCTGCGGCGCTCGGAATGACACCGGGGCCTGATGCATAATCCTCCCTTGCTCGAGCCCGGCCTCATCCTCGACTACGTTCACGCGGTCACTCGCGAGAGCGACGTCCAGCGCCGGCTGCGGGAGCGAACGGCCACGATGCCGAACGCGGGCATGCAGGTTTCGCCCGACGAGGCCGCCGTCCTCTCCCTTCTGGTCCGGGTCATCGGCGCGCGCAGGGCGCTGGAGATCGGGACGTTCACCGGCTACAGCGCCCTGGCCATC
>DATLEX010000205.1:0-2390 GCA_035525045.1 Thermoanaerobaculia bacterium
CGCGGGGGAGAAGGCTCTGCGACGGGCCGCCGCTCGGCCGTTCAGCCATCCGCCTCTTCGCCGTTTGTCAGATCGATGCGCAACTTTCTGCCGCGCGAAAGCTCGTGCAACACGCCGCGGACGCCGATCCGCGTGGAGGGCTCTCTGCCGGAGAGCTCGACCTCCAGCGCATCCTGCGTGATCCGCAGGTCGAGCCAGTCGCCGCGGAAGCGGAGGCGGAGGCGGAGCTCGCTCATCTCCTCGGGGAGGCGCGGATCGAGCCAGAGGACCTGCCGCCGGATCGTCGCGCCGGTGTAGCCGCGCTGCACCAGGTCGACCGTGGCCGCCATCGCGCCGAGGTGGATACCCTCGGGGGTGGTGCCGCCCTGGATGTCGTCGATGTCCGCGCGCAGCGCGTCCTGGAAGAGCCGCCACGATCCGGCGCGGTCGTGGCGGGCCATCACCCAGGAGTGGATCACGTGGCTCAGCGTGGAGCCGTGCGAGGTGCGGCGCAGGTAGTACTCGACGTTCTCCTCGATCCACTCCGGCTCGAAGTGATAGCCCATCGACCCCAGCATCTCGATCAGCTCTTCGTCCGTGAACAGGAAGAAGAGCATCAGCACGTCGGCCTGCTTGCTGGCCTTGTAGCGGTTGGGGGTATCTCCCTCCGCTTCCAGGATGCGGTCGAGGCGCTGAATGTCTCCGTAGCGCTGCCGATACCCCTCCCAGTCGAACTCTTCCAGCCTCTCGTAGCCGTCGAACTGGCTGATGATGCGCTCCTGGTGAAAGGCCACGCGAAGGCGCGCCGCCACCTGCTGCCACCGCACCCGCTCCCGGCCGCTGATCCCCAGACGCTCGAGCAGTTCCCGGGCCGGTTCCTCCGCCAGCACCTCCAGGGCCCGCTCGGCCGTGCGCAGACACCACGCCGCCATCACGTTCGTGTAGGCGTTGTCGTCCAGGCCCGGCTCCTCGGTGCCGGGATAGCGCGTGTGAAACTCGTCCGGCCCTATCACCCCGCGGATGCGGTAGCGGCCCAGCTCCCGGTCGTACTCGGCGATGCTGGCCCAGAAGCGGGCGATCTCGAGCAGCATCTCCGCCCCGTAGAACAACAGGAAGTCGTAGTCGCCGGTCGTCTTGAAGTACTGCCAGACGTTCCACGCCACGGCCGCGCCGATGTGACGCTGGCGCAGCGTCTCGTCCGGGAGCCATCGCCCCGACTTCGGATTCAGGTGAAGGATCTGGCTCTCTTCCCGGCCGCTGCTGCCGCTCTGCCACGGATAGACCGCGCCCGCGTATCCGAGCTCGCGGGCGATCCGCCGCGCGGCGTCGAGGCGACGATAGCGATACATGAGCAGCTCCCGCGTCAGGTCGGGCAGGCGGAAATTGAGGAAGGGAAAGATGAACAGCTCGTCCCAGAAGATGTGGCCGCGGTACGCCTCGCCGTGCAGACCGCGGGCGGGGACGCCGGTGTCGAGGTGGGAAACGTGCGGAGAGGCCACCTGCAGCAGGTGGAAGACGTGCAGGCGCAGGGTGCGGGTCGCCGCCTCATGCCCCTCCCCGAGGCCGATGTCGCAGCGGTTCCAGAGCTGCGCCCATTGCTGGTGATGCCCGACCAGGAGCGACTCGAAACCGGGCAGGTGCCGCATGCGCGTCCGCGCGTCGTCGAGCGGATCGGAGATGGCGGGGTCGCGCGAGCTCTGCACCACCACGACCTTCTCCACCCGCAGCGGCTTCCCTTCCTCCGCTTCGATCTGGATCAGATGATCGATGCGATCGTCGTACTTCAACGTGTCATTCCGAGCCGGCGCAGCGCGGCGAGGAATCCCCCGCCTGTCCGCGAGAGGTGCTCCGCCGGCAGGGGATTCCTCGCGCTCTGCGGCGCTCGGACTGACACCGGCCCGCGTGCGCGCCACCTGGGCCATGCGGATGGCCGACTGCCGCGTGCGCACCGCCAGCCAGATCGTCTCCTCGCCGGCGACTCCCACTCCCTCCGGGACGAGATGGTCGCCGCGGAGCTGCCGGTATCGGGCCACGCCGCTGTTCTCCACCGTCCCGTCCAGGCTGCTGCGGATCTCCACCGTCCCCGACCAGTTCTCCGGCGTCAATCGCCACTCGATCGCCGCGACGCTCGGATCATCCATGCTCACCAGGCGGCGGCTGACCAGGCCGGTCACCCGCCCTTCCCGATCGCGCACGCGCATGCGGCGGACCAGCAGCCCGCGCCTCAGATCGAGAAGCTGCGCGTAGTCGAGCACCTCGAAGCGGTCGAGCGACAGCCACTCGCCGCCCGCCGGCCGGAAGCTCAGAGGCAGCCAGTTGGGCCAGTTCACCAGGTCCTCGTTGACGAGCACCTCTCCCTGCATCTCCGTGTCGATGCGGTTGTATCCGCCGGCGAGATAGGTCCCGGGATA
>DATLEX010000217.1:0-8523 GCA_035525045.1 Thermoanaerobaculia bacterium
AGAAGGTGGAGCGCGCCATCCGCGCGGACAACTTCTTCGAAGTCCTGCACAAGGAGATCGAGGAGGGACGCCACTATTACGAGTCCCGCGTCCCGCTCCGCATACGGCGCGACACGGAGATCTTCACCGAGACGTTGCAGCAATTCGTGCAGATGAAACGGGAGGAGCTGGGAAAGGCGAGGGTGGGATGATCAAACACAATGGCAGAGCCTTCCATGAGGGGGATGCCCTCACCCGGCGCTGCGCGCCACCCTCTCCCGTATGCGGGAGAGGGCACAATCAACCATGACCACTGATCCGCAACTCCTCGAGCAGGCGCGCTCGGCCGATCCCGACGTCCGCCAGAAGGCGGCGCTGGCCGTGGCGCAGTCGCCCCAGAGGCGCGACCTCCTGCTGATGTTCGAGCTCCTCGGCGACCGCGACTGGCGCGTCCGCAAGACCATCGTGGACGGCCTGGTGCGCGAGGCCTCCCCCGCCATCGTCACCGGGCTGATGGACGCGCTGGCCGACGCGGAGAACGCCGGGAAGCGGAACTCGGCCACGGAAGCGCTCATCCGCATCGGCGAAGCCGCGACCGCGCCGATCGTGGAGCGCCTGTCGGTGGAGAGCGACGTCGACGTCCGGCTCTCGCTGGTCAACCTCCTGGGCGATCTCCGCAGCCGGGAAGGCTTCGAGATCCTCATCGCGCTGCTGCCGGGGGAGCAGGACCTGAACGTCGCCTCGTCCATCGTCTCGTCGATCGGCAAGTACCGCGACGCCGCGGCGCTGGCCCCGCTGATCGACACCTTGCAGCGGCGAGACGACCTCTGGCTGAAGTTCCACGTGGTGGAGGCGCTGGGGGAGATCGGCGACCGCGCCGCGCTGCCGGCCATCCTTCCCCTCTACTCCGAGAAGTCGCTGCGGAAGCCGGTGCTCGAGGCCATCGGCAAGATCGCCGACGTCGGCACGCTCAGCTTCCTGCTGAAGATCATCTCCGCGGAGGAGAAGCTGAACCTGACCGCGCTGCGGGCGCTGGTGCGGATCGCGGAGGCGCCGAAGCCGCGAGTGGTCGAGCAGATGGAGCGCGCGCTCATTCAACGCAAGTTCCGGGAGTCGTTCCCGCACGAGAAAGTCGATCCGCTCATCGAGCACCTCCACGCCACGCCGAAGCGCGACGTGAAGGCCTTCATCCTCAAGTTCCTCGGATGGTCGCGCGACCCGCGCGCGCTGCCGGTGCTGATGCAGTCTCTGGAACAGCCCGACACGGCGGAGGTGGCCGCGCAGGCGCTGATCGACTTCGGCGCCGCGGCCATGCCGGCCATCCTCGACACGCTCACCTCCGCCGAGGAAGACGAGGTCGTGGCGCTGCTCCTGCGGGTGGTCAACGCCGTCGGAGGACGGGAGTCGATTCCCAGCATCATCTCCTTCATCGACCACGACAACCCGATGATCCGCCGGCTGGCGATCGACACCCTCGGCGATCTGCCCGACGCCTCTTCCATCGACTATCTGCTGGCCAAGCTCGACGATCCCGACGTCCCCTCCCAGCAGGCGGCCATGAATGCCATCGGGGCGGTGGTGGAGGCGCTCCCGGAACAGAAGGACGAGGTGCTGGCCAAGATCCGGCGCCTGCTGCAGTCGCGCTCGATCCCGCTGAAGCTCAACTCGCTCTCCATCTTCGTGAACATCCAGGGAGAGGGCTTCCACGACGAGCTTCTCCTGGCCTCGAAGGACGGCGACCCGGTGATCCGGCAGAAGGCGGTGTCGCTGATGGGGCGCTTCGCCGAGGAGCGGTTCGGGCACGAGATCGTCCTCTCCCTGGCCGACGAGTCGACGGCGGTCCGCCTGGCGGCGATCAACGCCGTGGTCCATCTGCGGCCGGAGACGGGGATCGCCCCGCTGATCAGCTCGCTGGAGGATCCCGACATCTGGATCCGGACGGCCGCGGCGCAGGCGCTCGGCGAGTACCGGAGCGTGGAGGCGCTGGAGCCGCTGATGCGCCATCTCCAGAGCGATCTCCCGCCCGTGCGCATCGCCGTGATCGAGGCGATGGGGAAGTCGAGGAGCCCGGAGGTGAAGCACGTCCTGTTCGACGCGCTGCAGGAGGACGACCTGGAGATCCGGCGCGCGGCGATGCTGGCCCTGGCCGGCATCCCGGGCGCGGATGTGCTCGAGGTCCTGCTCCGGTCGATGAAGGAGGAGGACTGGAGGATCCGAGCCGCCGCCGTGACCGCGCTGGGCCTCCGAAGCGACCGGCAGGCGCTTTCCGCGCTGCACCGGGCGGTCGAGGACCCTGACACGTACGTGCAGCAGTCGGCGGTGCACGCGCTCGACCGCATCCCCGACCGCTCCTCGTTCCCGGTCCTCTTCAAGGCCCTGGAGAACGCGGCCATTCTCGACGACGTCACGGACGTGTTCGTCAGGCACAAGGACGTGTACCGCAACCTCCTGGAAGAAGCGTGGCGCACCGCCGACAGCCGGCGGGAAGTGGTCATCGCCGCGATCCTTCAGTCGATGAAGGCCGGAGGTGGCGCGTGATTCCCTCTCCCGCTTGCGGGAGAGGGTGGGGCGAAGCGCCGGGTGAGGGCTCTTCGAGCGCGCCCCCCTCATCCGGCCTTCGGCCACCTTCTCCCCCGCCGGAGGCGGGGGAGAAGGCTCTGCCATGACACTGAATCTCTCCCTCAACCACCATCTCGATCTGCCGGACGACATCTTCCGGCAGTTGAGGGAGCACATCTACAAGCGGACGGGGATGTTCTTCGCCGACTCATCGAAGTACCTCATTCAGAAACGGCTCTCGCCGCGGGCCCGGGAGCTGAACTTCGACTCCTTTCAGAAGTACTTCTACTTCCTGCAGTACGACCCGCGGGCGGAGGCGGAGTTCGACCAGATCTACGACCTCATCACCACGAACGAGACCTACTTCTTCCGGGAGCCGGCGCAACTGGCCGCTTTCACCGAGGAGATCGTCCCCGAGCTGCTGGGGAAGCGGACGCTGAAGCGGGTCCGCGTCTGGTCGGCGGGCTGCTCGTCGGGAGAGGAGCCGTACTCGATCGCCATCCTCCTGCAGGAGGCGGGGTGGTACGAGAAGGCGTCCTTCGAGATCTTCGCCAGCGATCTGAACCAGCAGGTGCTCCAGAGGGCGCGTCGCGGCCTGTACCGCGAGAACGCCTTCCGGTCCACGGCGCCGGCGCTGCGCGAGAAGTACTTCACCTACGAGGCGGACGGCTCCTGGAAGGTCTCCGACGAGATCCGCAACCGCGTCTCCTTCGGGCGCCTGAACATCTACGACGAGGCGCGCGTGGCGCTCCTCGGCCATCTCGACGTGGTCTTCTGCCGGAACGTGATCATCTACTTCGACGACGCCTCGAAGAAAGTGGTGATCAACAATTTCTACAACCGGCTCGTCGAGGGTGGCTATCTCCTCCTCGGCCACTCCGAGTCGCTGATCTCGATCTCCACGCAGTTCAAGCTGAAGCACCTGAAGAACGACATGGTGTACCAGAGGTAGTCATCTGACCCCAGATCCATGATCAACGTCCTGGTCATCGACGACAGCGCCTACAACCGCGTGACGCTCTCACGGATGCTCGAGTCGCATCGCGAGGTGCGCGTCGCCGCCACGGCGGTGAATGGGGAGGATGGGATCAAGCAACTGCTCCGGCACCGGCCCGACGTGGTCACGCTCGACCTGGAGATGCCGGTCCTGGACGGCTTCGCCTTCCTGCGGTGGACGATGGCCAACCATCCGACGCCGGTGATCGCGGTCTCCTCGAAGGGCAGCGACCGGAGCGTCTTCAAAGCCCTGGAGCTTGGGGCGCTCGACTTCATCGCCAAGCCGGGCGGGAGGATCTCGCCGCGGCTGCCGGAGATCGAGGCGGACCTGGTACGCAAGGTCCTGCAGGTGGTCGAGGTGCGGATGGACAACCTCCGCCGCCGCGTCAAGGAGGACGAGCGACACGAGATTGCTCCCGTGGCGATGCCGGCCGAGTGCGCGGGGGGGATCGATCTGGTCGCCATCGGCTGCTCGACCGGAGGTCCGCCGGCGCTGCAGTACCTGTTCGAGGCGCTGCCCGAGCTTCCCGTCCCGTTCGTCGTGGCGCAGCACATGCCGCCGAACTTCACCCACCTCTTCGCCGAGCGGATCAACAAGCTGACCCGCTACGAGGTGAAGGAAGCCGGTGACGGGGAAGTGCTGAGGCCCCGCACGGTCTACATCGCTCCAGGCGGCCGGCAGATGGAGGTGCGGCGGAGCGGCGAGACCCTGGAGGCCGGCATCCTCGACGCGGCGGAGGACGAGCTCCACGCCCCCTCGGTCGATCGTCTCTTCGGGTCGGCCAGCGACGCCTGCGGCGAGCGGCTGGTGGCGGTCGTTCTGACCGGGATGGGCGACGACGGGGCGAAGTCGATGCGGAGAGTGCGCGAGCGGGGAGGGAGGACCATCGCCGAGTCGGCTGAGACGGCCATCATCTTCGGGATGCCGGCGGAGGCCATCAAGACCGGCTCGGTCGAGGAAATCCTTCCCCTGCGCGAGATTCCGGCGGCCGTGGCGCGCATCTGCAGCGGCTCGTGACACTTCGTGCGACTGCAACTCACTTTGTGCTAGTCTCAATCGCGGGTCCGGGGACACGCCATCACGCATGAGCGAAGAGTCGAAAGCAGAGAAGTTCCTGGAGATCTTCAACAAGGGGAAGGAGTTCACCGAGGAGCTGCTCCTGGAGAACCAGCGTCTGCGCTATCGCCTGGCCGCGCTCGAGAGCGAGCACCCCGGGATGTCCCACGAGGAGGTCAGCCGCCTCCGCGAACAACTGGCCAAGCTGACCGAGGAGCACCGGCGCGTCCAGGAGCAGTTCCGGCAGGTGGAAGAAGAGAACAAGGACTTCGCCAGCCGCTACATCGAGATCGAGGAGCAGAACAACAACCTGGCCAACCTCTACGTGGCCAGCTACCAGCTCCACTCCACGCTCGATTTCCGGGAAGTCATCCAGATCGTCCAGGAGATCGTCATCAACCTCATCGGGGCGGGGTCGTTCGCCGTCCTGCTCATGGACGAGAACACCAGCGAGCTGCGGTCCATCGCCTCCGAGGGGGAGGATGAGATGCCGGGCATCTCGCGCATCTCCACGCGGCTGGGCGAGGGAATCCTGGGCGAGGTGGCGCAGTCGGGCGAGAGCTACTACGCCGATCTCGACGCGGGAGGGGGGGCGGTCACCCTGGAGAGGCCGCTGGCGGTGGTGCCGCTCAAGATCAAGGAGCACGTGATCGGGCTGGTCGCCATCTACAAGCTCCTGCAGCAGAAGGACGCCTTCACCGCGGTGGACTACGAGCTGTTCTCGCTGCTGGCCGCGCACGCCGCCACGGCCGTTTTCTCGTCGAAGCTCTACTCGCAATCGGAGCGGAAACTGAACACGATTCAGAGCTTTCTCGACCTGCTCACCACGAACTGAATGACAGGGGCGAACGGATTGGGGATGAACAACGCGAACTTTCTGGTCGTCGAGGACTCGCCGACCATGCGCCAGCTCATCTCCTTCTCGCTGAAGCGGTTCCGGAACGCCCGGATCATCGAGGCCGTCGATGGAGTCGACGCGTTGAAGAAGCTCTCCGGCCCCGAGAAAATCGACCTCATCCTCACCGACATCAACATGCCGGTCATGGACGGGCTCAAGCTCGTCTCCCTCGTCCGCCAGAACGCCCAGCTCAAGAACATCCCCATCATCATCATCACAACCGAGGGGGCCGAGGAGGACCGCGAGCGCGGCCTGGCCCTCGGCGCCAACGCCTACATCGCCAAGCCGATCCAGTCGTCGCATTTGATCAAGACGATCTCGGAGCTGCTGACGGTGTGAGGAGGTCACGCTACGGGGGCAGTCCCATCCGGCGCACCAGCTCGCGGTAGCGCGGGTGGGGCCGGAGCGGGGCCAACTCCGGTTCGGCGGGAAGGTCGACCAGAGAGGGGTCGCGTTTTGCGTGGCCTTCCTCCAGCTGGGTCAGGGCGTGCTCGTGGTCGCCGAAGGCGACATGGACCGCCGCGAGTTCCAGGCCCGCGCCGCGGCCCTGGCGGAAGTAGTCGAGGAGCTCAACCAGGAGCTGGCGTGCCGCAGAGACGTTGCCGCAGCGCGCCTCTCCGTAGGCCAACCAGCCGACCGCTTCACCGGCCCGCTCGGTGCCATCGGCGCCGGCCCGCAGGTGTTCCAGCGCTTCATCACAACGTCCCACGGAGACGAGCACGCGGCCCAGATAGGTGCGCGCCCAGGCGAAGCCGGGATCGAGACTGAGAAGCGACTCGTACTCTCGAATCGCCTGCGCATGTTCCCCGCGGGTGTAGTACTCGAGACCGACGTTGAGATTGATGATGGGTGAAAGAGGGTCGAGCTCACGCGCCTTCAGAATGGTTTCGAGCGCTTCGTCGAGACGCTGGAAACGGCGGAGATGGAGCGAGTACCACTGGTAGGCGGTGGCATAGTTCGGCTTCAGCTCGATCGCCCGCTTGATCTCCGCCTCCGACGCAGCGTGGTTGAAGAAGTGCGCCTCCACCAGGGCGAGCGTGGCGTGTGCCTCGGCCATCGACTCGTCCAGCTCCAGCGCTTTCTGCGCCGCCGCGCGCGCCTTCAGCATCGACTCCTCCGCTCGAGCTCCTGCGTATTCCGGTAGCAGCGCGTACGAGTCGGCCAGTCCCGCATACGCGAGGGCGTAGCGCGGATCCTTCTCGATGGCCTGGTGGAACGAGGCGATGGCGCGCTCGAGGTTCGATGCGGTCCGTTTGTTCCAGTAATACCGTCCTTTCAGGTAGAGCTGGTAAGCCTCGGGATCCTCGGTGTGCCGTCTGGTCAGCCGCTGCTGCTCGGCGCCGGAAAGCCGGATGCGGAGTTTCTCGGAGATCTCCCTGGAGATCTCCTCCTGGATGGTCAGGATGTCGGACATCGGGCGGCTGTACCGCTCACCCCACAGCTGCGCGCCGTCGGCGGTGTTCACCAGCTCCGCGGCGACGACCAGACGATCGGCCATCTGCGACACTCGACCGGAAACCACGGCCCGGACATTCAGCTGCCGTCCGATGTTCTGCGCGTCAGCTCCCGATCCCTTGAAGCGGAAGACAGTGCTTCGCGACATCACTTTCAGCTGCGGCAGCTGTGAGAGGCTGTTGATGATGCTTTCGGTGATCCCATCGCTGAGGTATTCGGCCTGCGGGTCGTTGCTGCCGTTCGCGAACGGCAGGACGGCAATCGAATCGATCGCCGGTCCGCCGTGGCCGCGGCTCCGCAGATGCCAGGCGGCGGCCAGCAACGCAGCAGCGACGAGCAGCGTCCCGATCGCCGCGACGGTGGCGCGGCGGCGCGCCGGCCGCTGCACCGGCCGAGTCATGCCCGGCGAGCTGTCCCGCTTCAGCGTCCGGAGGTCGATCACGATCTCCCGCGCCGCCTGATATCGCGAGCCGGGATCCTTTTCGAGGCACTTGCGGATGATCCGCTCCAGCTCGGGAGGAACCTCGTAGTTGAGCCGGCCGATCGCCTTCGGCGCGGAATGGACGATCTGTTCGATGACTTCGCTCGGCGACTTCCCCTCGAACGGCCTCTGGCCGGTGGCCATCTCGTAGGAGGAGCGCACCGAAGGAGAAGATGTCGCTCCGCGCGTCGACGGTGCGCCCGAGAGCCTGTTCGGGGCTCATGTACGGGACCGTGCCAAGGACCAGACCGGGCTCGCTCTTCAGGCGAGTGGCGCTGTCCGACTCGCCGACGTCTTCGGCCAGGAGTTTCGCCAGACCAAAGTCGAGAACCTTGGCGTGGCCGCGCGGAGTCAGCATCACATTGGAGGGCTTGAGGTCGCGATGGATCACCCCTCGGGAATGTGCTTCGTCGAGAGCGTCGGCGATCTGCATGCCCAGCTCGACAATACGATCGATGGGAAGGGGCCCCTGTCCGATCCGCTTCTCCAGCGTCTCGCCTTCGACGTATTCCATGACGATGAAGGGGACCTGATCCTCCGCCTCACCGACCTCATGAATGACGGCGACATTCGGGTGGTTGATCGTAGACGCGGCGTGGGCCTCGCGCAGGAAACGCTTGAGCCGGCTCGGGTCGGCCGCTTCAGCGGGGATGATCTTGACCGCGACGCGGCGGTGAAGTTTCTCGTCCTCCGCGAGATACACCTCACCCATCCCGCCCGAGCCGATCTTCTCCAGAACCCGGTAGTGTGAGAGGCGCTCGCGCATCGGTAGGGGGACATTATGAGCGGTCGGGCGAGGCCTGAGGCGTGAGGCCGAAGGTCTGAGGCCTGAGGAGCTCCCGCCCCACCACGAGCAGTCTCCCTCTCCTCAGGCCTCAGGCCTAGAATTCGTTTCCCCTCTTGACCGTTTCGGTACACTGAGCGGACCGAGATGCCACATTTCATCACCGACTTATGCATCGGCTGCGGCGTTTGTGAGATCAAATGTCCCACCAACACAATCTGGGGGGAGCAGAAGGGGCAGTTCTACATCCACCCGGAGCGGTGCATCGACTGCTCGGTCTGCGGCATCTACTGCCCGGTGGACGCCATCCAGAA
>DATLEX010000221.1:0-18957 GCA_035525045.1 Thermoanaerobaculia bacterium
AACATCACCCCGCGGCGGATCTCCTACGTCACCGGCGGGCACATCACCGCGGTCGTCGGAATCATCATGATGCCGTGGAAGCTCTACTCCGACGCCGCGGCGTACATCTTCACCTGGCTCATCGGCTACTCGGGCCTGATGGGGGCCATCGGCGGGATCCTGATCGCCGACTACTGGGTGGTGCGGCGGCAGAAGCTGAACCTGCGGGACCTCTTCGAGGTCAAGGGCGAGTACACCTACTCGAACGGCTTCAACTGGCGGGCGGTCATCGCCCTGTCCGCCGCGGTGGCCCCGGTGATTCCCGGCTTCCTCCGGGCGGCCACCACGCCGGGGGGGGCGGTGGCGAGCCCGACGCTCTTCGACCACCTCTACACCCACGCCTGGTTCGTGACCTTCGGGCTGAGCTTCGTGATTTATCTTTTGCTGATGATGGGGGCTCACGGCTCGGGGCGGGATGAGGGGCTCGGGGCTCAGGGCTCGGGGCTCGGACCCCCCGCCCGATGACCGACGGCTGACCCCGTAACCTCCGAGCCCCGAGCCCCGAGCCCTGAGCCCTGAGCCCCAAAATCGTCGTATAGTGAAAGTTTCCACTCACGGAGGACCCATGGCCGATCTGTCGACGGTATTCACAGGCATTCGATTCGACAACCCGTTCCTTCTGGCCTCGGCGCCGCCGACCGAGTCGGACGCCAACATCATGCGGGCGTTCGAGGCGGGGTGGGGCGGGGTGGTCTGCAAGACCATCGGTCTTCACCCTGTGGTGAACGTGAAGGGTCCGAAGACGAAGTTCCTCCGGGCCGACAACGGCGACTCCCGGCTGTCGATGAACCGCCGCCCCAACACCACCCTGATGGCCTCCTGGAACTGGGAGCTGATCTCCGACAAGCCACTCGACTGGTGGATCGGGAAGCTCTCCGGGATCAAGAAAGCCTACCCGAAGAAGGTGCTGGTGGCCTCGATCATGGCCGGGTCGGGGAACGACAAGGAGCTGCACAACTGGCAACTCCTCACTCGCGCCGTCCAGGACGAGGGGTGCGACGCGGTGGAGCTGAACTTCTCCTGCCCGCACATGGACCGCGTCGACATGGGGTCGAACGTCGGGAAGGACAAGGTCCTCTGCTCGGTGGTGACGCAGGCGGTGAAGGAAGTGGCGCGCGTGCCGGTGTGGGTCAAGCTCACCCCCGCCACGGCGAACATCGTGGAGGAGGCGGAAGCGTGTTTCCGGGGAGGGGCCGACGCGGTGTCGTCGTCGAACACCTTCCCATCCCTCCCGCTGATCGATCCGGAGACGCTCGAGTTCGAGATGAACGTGGAGGGGCTGGTCTCCAACGGGGGGCTGGGCGGGCCGGCCATCCTCCCGCTCTCGCTGGCCAAGATGGCCCAGATGACGAAGGCGTTTCCCGACAAGGAGTTCTCCGGGATCGGCGGCATCTCGACGTTCGATCACGCGCTCAGCTATTTCCTTCTCGGATGCGGGACGACCCAGGTCTGCACCGCGGCGATGCTCGACCACGCCATCGGCCCGAACGTGATCAAGACACTGCTGGCCGGGATGAACGAGTTCCTGGAGAAGAACGCCCATCGCGGCTGGAAGAGGCTGGAAGACTTCCGCGGCCTGCGCCGCGACAGCGTCGTGTCGCACTCGCAGATCAAACGTCCCGACGCGGCCGGCTACCATGGCGGGTACGAGACGGAAGAGAACGAGGGGTACGCGAGGCCGGAGCTCGTGTCATCCTGAGCCGCGAAGACGGCGAAGGACCCCCTGCCGATGAGCTATAAGCAGTATTGGGTTTACATGCTCACGAACCGTTGGACAACCGTGCTGTACACCGGCGTCACCGGTGAGCTCTTCAAGCGGATCTGGCAACACAAGAACAAAGCAGTGCCCGGCTTCACGTCGAAATACAACTGCGACCGACTCGTCTACTTCGAAGAGTTCAGCGAGATCGACCAGGCGATCGCGCGCGAGAAACAGATCAAGGGGTGGCTGCGAATCAAGAAGAACGCTCTGGTCGCCTCGAAAAACCCGGGGTGGAATGACCTCTCCGCCGACTGGTTCGAGCACGAACCGGCAGGGGGTCCTTCGCTTCGCTCAGGATGACACCTATGACCGACCTACTCGACCCCAAAACCACCACCGACACCGCCGCACGCTACAAGCAGCACGCCTGGCCGGCCGCGGCGACGTACTACGAGACGCCGCTGGTCATCGAGCGGGGCGAGGGGATGCACGTCTGGGATGAGCAGGGGAACCGCTATCTCGACTGCTTCGGCGGCGTGCTCACCGTCTCGATCGGGCACGCCAACGCCGAGGTGAACCGCGCCATCCACGAGCAGATCGACAAGGTCACCCACACCTCGACGCTCTACATCAACAAGCCGGCCGCGGACCTCGGCGAGGTCGTGGCGGGGATCACACCCGGCGATCTGAACCGCTCCTTCTTCACGAACAGCGGCTCGGAGGCCGACGAGACGGCCATCCTCCTGGCACGCCTCTACACCGGGCGGCAGGAGCTGATCGCGCTCCGCCACGCCTATCACGGCCGGACCATGCTGGCCATGAGCGCGGCCGGGCACTCCACCTGGCGGCACGGCGGCACTGCCGTCCCCGGCATCCACCACGCCATCGCCCCCTACTGCTACCGCTGTCCGTTCGGCCAGTCGTATCCCGACTGCGGGGTGAAGTGCGCGCAGGACGTGAAGGACGTGATCGAGACCACGACCGACGGGCGGATCGCCGGCTTCATCGCCGAGCCGATTCTCGGCGTGGGGGGGTTCATCGTCCCGCCGAAGGAGTACTTCGGCATCGTCCACGACATCATCAAGCGCTACGGCGGGATCTTCATCGCCGACGAGGTGCAGACCGGTTGGGGGCGCACCGGGGACGAGTGGTGCGGGATCGAGCATTGGGACGTGGTCCCCGACGTGATCACCTTCGCCAAAGGGATGGCCAACGGCTCGCCGATCGGGGCCACCGTGACCACCGACGAGATCGCCAAGGCGCTGCCGATGCTCACCTTCTCGACCTTCGGCGGCAATCCCGTCAGCGCCGCAGCGGCCGTGGCCACCATCCGCTACATCGAGGAGCACGACCTGCCGCGCAACGCCGCCGTCGTCGGCGGGTATCTCCGGGAGCGCCTGGAGGCGCTGCAGGAGAAGTACCCGATCATCGGCGACGTCCGTGGAATGGGGCTGATGCAGGCCCTCGAGTGCGTGGTGGATCGGAAGACGAAGGAGCCTCACCCGAAGGCCGTGATCAAGGTGTTCGAGGAGACGCGGAAGCGCGGCGTCCTGATCGGCAAGGGCGGTCTGTATGGAAACGTCATCCGTCTCGGCCCGCCGCTGATTGCCACGAAGAGCGACATCGACGAGCTGGTCGCCGCGCTCGACGCCGCTTTCGCCACCGTCTGAGTTGCCGAAGAAATTTCTCTGGTTTCTCGCCGTTGCCGTGGGCGGACTCTTCTACGTCCTCTGGGACGCCGGGAGGGTCCCCGCGCGCGTGACGGTGATGAACCAGGCCGCCGCCGCGATCCACGACGCGGTGATCGCCACCGACGGCGAGCGCGCGGAGCTCGGCACGCTCCGCAGCGGGGAATCGCGCGCGCTGTCGATTCAACCGGCCGGGCACGTCGAGCTGACCTACCGCTGGGGTGAGGAGGAGCGGCGCTGGCGCTCGACCGAGCCGGTCGGGCCCGGGCAGCCGCTCGTCCTCTACGTCACCCCCGCCGGCCGCATCACGCCGCGCAGCCGCCTCGGAACGCTGGCCCGCTAGTGTCATCCCGAGCTGGTTAACGGCGCCGGGCGCCGGTGAAGCGGAGATGAACCGCAGACCCTTCTCCCCCGCCTCCGGCGGGGGAGAAGGTGGCCGGCTCAGCGCTTCGGCAGCACGGCCACGCCCTCGATCTCCAGCAGCAGCTCCCGGCGGCAGATGTCCGCCTCCAGCAGCATCGAAGCGGGGAAGACGGCGCGCAGACGATCCTCGACCGGCGCAGGGTCGGTACCCGGGCGAACGAAGATCTTGACCACGGTCAGATCGCCGGCCGACGCCTTCCGGCCGGCGGTCGCGGCCGCCAGCGTCGCGTCGAGATTCTCGATCGTCTCCTCGAGTTGTGCGGCCGCCGATCCGGCGTGGCGGCTCTCGTGGCCCACCACGCTGGCCGTGCCGGCGACGAAGATCAACTCGTCCCCGACGACCGTGGCGCGGGAAAATGACGGGCTCCGCGGGCCGTACCGGGGCGGGTAGTCGTAGGCGCTCACCTGCCGCGGGTTCTCGACCTGTTTCCCCTCCTGACGTCCGGCGAGGAAGTAGACGAGCAGCCCCGGCTCGGTCATCCCCACGGCGCTGGCGGCCGGAAAGCGCTCCCGCGCGTAGCCGTGGCGGGTCAGTGCCTCGTGCCGCCCCGCGGAGAAGCGCTTGTACCGCTCCATCCCCTCTTCCAGCTCGTTGATCCCGCCGACGTTGTTCCAGATGCGCCAGAGGGCGGGGTACCCCGCCGACCGGACGGCGCCGACGATCGAGTCGTACACGGCCGCGGTGATCTCCGCGGTCGGCCCGCCTCCCCGCCGGACGACGCCGAACAGCACGTCTCCGGTTCGAGCGATCTCGATATCGCCGCGCTGCTCGCGCGTCACCGCTCCCTCGGCCCGCCAGACCTCGGCGAGGGCCGGCCCCAACTGCGGAATCGGCGCGGAAACCGTCAGGACCTCTCCCCCGCAGGCCCCTCCCCCGTAGACGACGGCCGCCAGGACCGCGCGCGTCGGAATGCGGTCGAGCGGGTGGTACTCCGGCCGGATCAGAGGCATGCGCCGGCGCATTGTGCGACAGACGGGGCGCCGTGTCATCCGGGGCCGCGAAAACGGCGGGGAATGACACCCCGGCGATATAGTCCGCATCCATGAAGACAGTGATCCGCAACGGCCGCATCGTGACCGCCGTCGACGACTACCGCGCCGACATCCTCATCGACGGCGAGCAGATCGCCATGATCGCCCGCTCCATCGACGTCCCCGCCGACCGCACCATCGACGCGAAGGGGCGCATGGTCATCCCCGGAGGAATCGACCCCCACACCCACATGGATCTCCCCTTCGGCGGAACGTCGTCGTCCGACGATTTCCGCACCGGGACGATCGCCGCGGCGCACGGCGGAACCACTACCATCATCGACTTCGCCGTGCAGTACAAGGGGCAGGCGCTGAACCAGGCGCTCGACGTCTGGTTCCAAAAGGCCGAGGGAAAGGCGTCGATCGACTACGGCTTCCACCTCATCTGCACCGACCTCCCCGACGAGCGGCTCCCCGAGCTGAGGTCCCTCATCGATCAGGGCGTCTCGAGCTTCAAGCTCTTCATGTCCTATCCGGGCGTCTTTCTCGTCGACGACGGGACGATCTACAAGGCGATGACGGCGGCCGGCGAGAACGGCGGGCTGATCTGCATGCACGCGGAGAACGGCGTGGTCATCGACGTGCTGATCAAGCGCGCGCTGGCCGCGGGGAAGACCGCGCCGAAGTACCACGCCCTGACCCGCCCCACGCGGGCCGAGGCGGAGGGGGTGCACCGAGCCATCGCCCTCGCCGAGATCGCCCGCTCCCCGGTCTACATCGTCCACCTCAGTTGCAGCGACGCGCTGGAGGAGGTCACCCGTGCCCGCGACAGGGGCCTTCCGGCGTATGCCGAGACCTGTCCGCAATATCTCTTCCTCGACTACGGCGTCTACGAGCAGAAGGGATTCGAAGGAGCGAAGTACGTGATGACGCCGCCGATCCGCGAACAGTGGAACCAGGAGAAGCTGTGGCGCGGACTGCAGTCCGACGACCTGCAGGTCGTCTCGACCGACCATTGCCCCTTCTGCTTCAAGGAGCAGAAGGAGCTCGGCAAGGACGACTTCTCGAAGATCCCCAACGGCGGTCCCGGCGTCGAGCACCGGATGAGCCTCGTCTACAACGGCGGCGTGGCCAGCGGGCGGATCGACGTGAACCGTTTCGTGGAGATCGTCTCCACGGCCCAGGCAAAGATCTTCGGCCTCTTCCCGAAGAAGGGGACCATCGCCGTCGGCTCCGATGCCGACATCGTGGTCTTCGACCCCGAGGAGGAGATGACCATCTCGGCGAAGACGCACCACATGAACGTCGACTACTCGGCGTACGAGGGGATGAAGGTGCGCGGCGTGACGAAGACGGTGCTCTCGCGCGGCGAGCTGGTGATCGAGGAGGGGAAGTACGTCGGCCAGGCGGGGCGGGGGAAGTTCCTCGAGCGCGGACTGGCGTTCTCACCGCGGTAAGACAGGAGCTCGATCGCGGTCGTGACACTGCTGCAAATTGCGGCAGGCGTCATCCTTCGATGGTTTCCCAACTAGATCGTTGACGCCGGACGGCCTCCGGGCCGATATTGCACCTTGGTCCGAGGAGGTCTGATGTTCCGCAGCAAACTTGGGATTGGTGTCTGGCTTCTCGTGTTCCTCCCGTGGGCGTCGCTGTTCGCCGATGGCCCCAACCTCGTCGCGGACAACCGGTGACGGTGCGCGTCACGCTCCGATTCGTCTATCCGACGGGGAAGGTCTCGACGTCGGGAACGGTCTCGAAGGATTACCCCCTCGCCGCGAACCAGTTCATCCTGACCGGCCTGACGCGCGACATTCTCGGACCGCGCCGCGACGACATCGGCGACCTGAAGAACATCGTCGTGGAAGTGGCCGTCACCGGCGGCGAGGGGCGCGTCGCCTTCTTCGTCTCCTCGGTCGACAACGGAACGGGCGACACGCTTTTGCTGACCGAGTGATGATGGGACCACCCGTGATGGTTCACTGACCTGCCGACGACCCGCCCCTGCCGGGACCGACCCGCGCTGACTCCAGTCTGGACGACAGGACGTTACCGCGACCGGGAAGTTAGCCGATAATACGATCCTTCAGCAGGGAACAGGAGAACTTCATGCCCCGAATCGTCAAGTGCGGCCTCATCCAGACCTCTCTCGCCGCGGACGTCAGCGAGCCGATCGAGAAGATCCGCGACGCGCAGGTGGAGAGAACGCTGCGGTACATCGACCAGGCCGGCAAGGAGGGGGTGCAGATCCTCTCCATGCAGGAGATCTTCACCGGACCCTACTTCTGCGCCGAGCAGAACCCCCGCTGGTACGAGTCGGTCGAGCACATCCCCGACGGCCCCACCACGAAGCTCATGCAGGAGTACGCCCGCCGCTACAACATGGTCATCGTCGTGCCGCTCTACGAGGAGGAGTCGACCGGCGTCTACTACAACACTGCCGCCGTGATCGATGCCGACGGCACCTACCTCGGCAAGTACCGGAAGAACCACATCCCCCACGTCGCCCCCGGCTTCTGGGAGAAGTACTACTTCCGCCCCGGCAACCTCGGATATCCGGTGTTCGACACCCGCTACGCGAAGGTGGGCGTCTACATCTGCTACGACCGGCACTTTCCGGAAGGGGCACGCGAGCTGGGACTGAACGGGGCGGAGATCGTCTTCAACCCGTCGGCCACCGTGGCCGGACTCTCCGAGTACCTCTGGAAGCTCGAGCAGCCGGCGCACGCGGGGGCGAACGGTTATTTCGTCGGCGCGATCAACCGCGTCGGCTTCGAGGCGCCGTGGAACATCGGCGAGTTCTACGGGCAGAGCTACTTCTGCGACCCGCGCGGGCAGTTCCTGGCCGTCGCCGAGCGCGACAAGGACGCCCTCGTGACGGCGGAGCTCGACCTCGACAAGATCCGAGAGGTGCGCAACACCTGGCAGTTCTTTCGCGACCGGCGCCCCGATACGTATCAGGGGCTGGTGAAACCGTAGGAGGCTGGGCGATGGAATGCGCCGGCCTCCGCTTCACCCACGCGCCTGCGCTGTTAACCAGCTCGGAATGACATGAGGGTCCACTTGGAACCATGATCGACCTGCAGTACCCCATCGGAAAGTTCGAGAGCCGCACGAGCCTCACGCCGGAGGAGCGGGGAGCGATGATCGCCCAGATCAGCGCCGCGCCGCAGTGGCTGCGCGACGCCGTCCGCGGCCTCGACAGCCAGCAGCTCGGCACCCCGTATCGCGAGGGCGGCTGGACCCTCCGGCAGGTGGTGCATCATCTTCCGGACAGCCACATGAACGCCTACGTCCGGCTCAAGCTGGCGCTGACCGAGCACGAGCCGGTGATCCGGCCGTACGATCAGGCGGCCTGGGCCGCGCTCCCCGACAGCCGCGACACGCCGGTGGAGACCTCGCTGAACCTCTTCGAGGCGTTGCACGACCGCTGGAGCCGCCTCCTCCGCTCCCTCGACGAGAAGGCCTTCGCCCGTCCCTTCCGCCACCCGGAGGAGGGGGTCGTGACAGTGGACTGGCTCGTGGCGATGTACTCGTGGCACGGGCGGCACCACGTGGCGCAGATCACCACGCTCCGCCAGCGGCTGGGCTGGTAGCGGCCGCTCCCCGATCTGGCCGTGTTTGTGCTGACAGCACACGTAGCTGATGCCGGTCGGTAACATTCTGGTCGTCGAAGACGATGAGGTGATTCGCCGCGCCCTGGTCGAGGTGCTGGGCGAGCACTTCCCCGTCCAGGTGGAGGGGGCGCGGGACGGGTGCGATGCCCTGCACCACATCCTCACCCGCCGCTACGGGGTGGTCGTCCTCGACATGATGATGCCGAAGATGAGCGGCGGCGACCTCCTCGATTCGCTGAAGGCGATGCTCTCGGACCCCTCGCTGGACTTTCAGGGGGAGCCGCCGGCGATCATCGTCGTGACCGCCGTTCCGCCGGACACCCTCCCGAACCGGGCCATCGAGCAGCGCTTCCCGGGAGTGATCCGGGCCGTGCTCCGCAAGCCCGTCGATTACGAGGCCCTGGTCTCGTCGGTCCGGTGCGAGCTGTCCGGATGAGGCCATCCCAGCCGGCGTTCTCGGTCTCCGCGTTATCATTCGCGCCGCCCCATGAACCGGTTCATCTGCATCCATGGTCACTTCTACCAGCCCCCCCGCGAGAACCCGTGGCTGGAGGCGGTGGAGACGCAGGATTCGGCCCGTCCCTACCACGACTGGAACGAGCGGATCACCGCCGAGTGCTACGAGCCGAACGCCACCTCGCGCATCCTCGACGCCCGTGAGCGGGTCCTGAGGATCGGCAACAACTACGCCTCGATCAGCTTCAACTTCGGCCCGACCCTGCTGAGCTGGCTGGAGGAGCGGACCCCGGCCACCTATGCGGCCATCATCGAGGGGGATCGCATCAGCCGGGAGCGCTTCTCCGGCCACGGCTGCGCCATGGCCCAGGCCTACAACCACATGATCCTGCCGCTGGCGAACGATCGCGACAAGCGGACGCAGGTCCGGTGGGGGGCGCGCGACTTCGAGTTCCGCTTCGGGCGGAAGGCGGAGGGGATGTGGCTGCCGGAAACGGCGGTGGACGTGGCGTCCCTGGAGGCCCTGGCAGCCGAGGAAATGCGGTTCACCATCCTGGCTCCGCATCAGGCCGCCCGATACCGCAGGATCGGCGAGAAGGGGTGGACGACGCTGAACGGCGCGCTCGACCCGACCATGCCCTACGTCTGCAACCTGCCGTCGGGGCGGAGCATCGTCATCTTCTTCTACGACGGGCCGATCTCACGCGCGGTGGCGTTCGAGAGCGTGCTCGCGCGCGGAGAGTCGTTCGCGCACCGGCTGACCGACGCCTTCGACCCTTCCCGCAAGCACGCCCAGTTGGTCAATATCGCCACCGACGGCGAGACCTACGGGCACCACCACCGCTTCGGCGATATGGCCCTCGGCTACGCGCTGCAGTACATCGAGCGGCAGGAGCTGGCGCGCCTCACCAACTACGCCGAGTTCCTGGCCATGCATCCGCCCACCCACGAGGTGGAGATCGCCGAGGAGACGGCCTGGAGCTGCGAGCACGGTGTGGAGCGCTGGCGGAGCGACTGCGGATGCCACACCGGTGCCGGCGCCGGCTGGAACCAGCGGTGGCGCGCTCCGCTGCGGGAGGCGCTGGACTGGCTGCGCGATCGGGCCGCGGCGATCTTCGAGGTGGAGGGCTCCAAGGTCCTCCGCAGTCCTTGGGCGGCCCGCGATGACTACATCGACGTGATCCTCGATCGCTCCGACCACTCCGCCGAAACCTTTCTCTCCCGACATGCCATCGGCGGCGCCGGCGTCACGCGGGTCCTGGAGCTGCTGGAGATCCAGCGCAACGCCATGCTCATGTACACGAGCTGCGGCTGGTTCTTCAACGACGTCTCGGGGATCGAGACGGTGCAGGTCCTCAACTACGCCGCGCGGGTCATCCAGCTCGCCGAGCGGATCTCCGGGGTGCCGCTGGAGACCGACTTCATGGCCATGCTCCGCACCGCGCGGAGCAACCTGCCGGAGCGCGGAACCGCCTCCGAGATCTACGAGGGCGAGATTGCCCCGGGGAAGCTCGACCTGCGCCGCGTCGCCGCGCACTACGCGGTGGCCTCCCTGTTCGATCACTTCGACGAGGAATCGCGCATCTACTGCTACAGCGTCACGCGCCACGACTTCGACGTCCAGAAAGGAGGGCGGGCCCGCCTCGCCGCCGGCTCCATCACCGTCCGCTCGATCATCACCCGGGAGGAGGGGCGGTTCGAGTTCGCCGTGCTCCACCTCGGCGAGACCGAGCTGACCGGCGGCGTCCGCGCCGCCCGTCCGGACCAGGACTTCGAAGCCATCAAAAAGGAGCTGATGGAGACCATGCAGCCGGGCGGCATTCCCGGCCTGATCCGCCTCCTCGACGCCTTCTTCGCCGAGACCTCGCTCTCCATCCGATCGCTGTTCCGCGACGAGCAGCGGCGCATCCTTCAGATCCTCTGCAACGCCACGCTCGAGGAGGCCGAGTCGGCCTTCCGGCAGCTTCACGAGCGTTACGACCCCCTCATGCGCTTCCACGCCCGCCTCGGCATCCCCATCCCCAAGGTCCTGCAGGTGTCGGCGGAGTTCGACGTCAACGTCCAACTGCGCAAGCTCCTCGAATCGGAGCGGCCGCCCCTGGCCGAGATCGAGTCACGTCTGCGCGAGGCCCGCGACGAGCTCGTGGCCGTCGATGAGGTCACGCGCTTGGCCATGGAACAGGCCATCGAGCGCGCCGCCGACCGTTTCCGCGAGCACCCCGAGGACTTCGAGCTGCTCGAGGAGTACATGGCCCTCGTCTCGGTGATCCGCGAGGCGGGCATCGACGTCGACATGCGCCATCCTCAGAACCAGTACTACGTGATGATGGGCACGGTCCGTCCCGCCTTCGGGGCCGGCAGCAACGGGTCGCGAGAGGCTGAACGCTGGCTGGCACTCTTCGACTCGCTCGGTGAGAAGCTCTCCATCAGCCCGGAGGCACAGCGGTAGTGTCTGATCCCGAGCTGTCAACGGGGCGGCGCGTCGCGGGCATCCTGCTCCACCCCACCTCGCTTCCGGGCGAATATGGCGTGGGCGACCTCGGCGACGAGCTGATCGCGTTCCTGGACTGGGCCTCCAGCGCCGGAATCGGGCTGTGGCAGGTGCTTCCGCTCAATCCTCCCGGCTACGGCCAATCGCCGTACGACTGTCTCTCGTCCGAGGCCGGCAACCCGTTGCTGATCTCACCGCAGCGCCTGCTGCAGGACGGGCTGATCACGCCCGAAGAGGTCGGCGACATCCCCCCGTTCGACGCGGGGCACGTGCAGTTCGACGCCGTGCGGGTGTGGAAGGGCCGCCTCCTCCGCGCGGCGTGGGAGTGTTTCCGGCAGGGGGCCTGGCCGGCCATGCGCCGCGCCCTTTCCCACTTCGAGGCCGAGGAGCGCGAATGGCTCGACGACTTCGCCCTCTACATGGCCATCAAGGAGTCGCAGAGCTCCGTCCCCTGGTGGGAGTGGAGCGGCGGCCTCGCCCACCGCGACCCGGCGGCGCTCAAGAAGGCCCGGCGGGAGCTGAACGGCGAGACGCGCTTCCAGAAGTTCATGCAGTTCCTCTTCTTCCGGCAGTGGCAGATCGTGCGAGAGGCCGCTCGCGACCGCAACATCCTCATCATGGGCGACGTCCCCATCTACGTCGCTCATGACAGCGGCGACGTCTGGGCCAACCGGGAGCTGTTCCATCTCGACGAGAGCGGCGCGCCGACGGTCGTGGCCGGCGTCCCGCCCGATTACTTCAGCGCGACGGGACAGCGCTGGGGCAATCCGCTGTACCGCTGGGACATCCTTCGGCGGACCGGCTATCGCTGGTGGATCAATCGCCTCAAGACCAATCTCGAGCTGACCGACCTGGTGCGCCTCGACCACTTCCGGGGCTTCGCCGCCTACTGGGAGATTCCGGCCCACGAGCCGACCGCCATTCACGGCCGCTGGATGCCCGGACCGGGGAAGGCGCTGTTCAACGCTCTTCAACACGCGCTCGGCTCCCTTCCCCTCGTCGCCGAAGACCTCGGCTACATCACCCCGGAGGTGCACGAGCTGCGGCAGGCCACCGGCCTTCCCGGGATGCGCGTGCTCCAGTTCGGCTTCGGGCAGGCCGACAGCCCCCACCTGCCCCACCGCTTCGAGGCAAGGAGCGTGGTCTACACCGGAACCCACGACAACGACACGGCCCTCGGCTGGTTCCAGCAGGCTTCCGCCGCCGAGCGCGATCTCGCGCACGCCTATCTCGGCGAAGACTGCAACGACATCTCCTGGGCGCTGATCCGCGCTGCCTACACCTCCGTCGCCGAAACCGCCATCGTTCCGGTGCAGGACGTCCTCGGCCTGGGGAGCGAAGCGCGGATGAACACCCCCGGCGATCCGCTTCACAACTGGAGCTGGCGGGTTGGCCCCGGCATGCTGACTCGCGCGCACGCGGAGCGCCTGCGGAAACTGGCCGAGATCACGGGAAGGGTGTCGTAGTTGTCAGCCCCCGTGTCATTCCGAGCCGCCGCAGCCGCGAAGCGGCGGAGGACGGCGAGGAATCCCCTCCCGACCGAGCGCGCCGCGTCGTCCGGCAGGGGATTCCTCGCCGCGCTTCGCCCCTTCGGGGCTTCGCCGGCTCGGAATGACACGATCGAGCATCAGGCGCGCTCCAGCATGGCCACCGGGAAGGTCGCAAAGACATCCGCCAGCGGCACGGCGCCACCATCCGTCTCCAGCACCTCGCCGGTGAAGGCGTTCCGCCACGATCCGGCCGGCACGCCGTCGAGAACGGCCCGGCCCCAGACCGCGCCGAGCGGGGCGGTCCCGGCCTTGACGAGTCTGGTCGTCAGGCGCGGCGCGGCCGCCACGACGTCATCGCCGCGGACGATTGCGACCACGCTCGGCGAGGCGGAGGTGCAGCGGCGGTACTCGCCGCGGCGGAAGCTCTCGGCGCGCCGGTTCCGGAGCTCCAGACCGCGCCATGTCACGTACATCTTGAGCCGCCCGTCGATCCAGTGCCGCAGCATCGTGGGGATGTTGAGCGATCCCCGCTTCTCCGCCGCTTGCAGCTTCTCGAGCGTGGCCCGGCGCGCCTGGTAATCGACGGGACGCCGATTGTCGGGGTCGACCAGGCTGAAATCCCACAGTTCCGTCCCCTGGTAGAAATCGGGTACGCCGGGCGAGGCGATCTTGAGTACGACCTGGGAGATCGCGTTCAGGCAGCCGTGATAGGCCACGCGGCGTTGCAGCCTGAGAAACGGCCGGCGGAACTCGGCGTCATCGAGCAGCGCCGACGCGAAGTCGAGCAGCGCCTTCTCGAACTCGGGATCAGGGGCGATCCAGCTCGTGTGCGTCTTGGCCTCGCGCGCCGCCTTCTCCAGGTACTGGCGAACGCGATCGGGAAGGGCGTCGAGCTCATCTTCCAGCAGCGGCCACACGCCGAGCAGGGTCTGATAGATCAGGAGCTCCTCGTTCGCGGTGGGGAACTCCCCCTTCCGGAGCCGGTTGTTCATCCGCCTCCAGCGGCGCACCTCGCGCTCAAAGGTCCCGGCCAGCTCGGATAGGACATGGATGCGGGCACGAACGTCCTCGCTTCGCTTGGTGTCGTGCGTGGAGGTGGCGTTCATCGTGTCGGGCCAGTCGCGCTGGATCCGCTCGTTTCGCTGGTGGAACTCCTCGACCGGATCGAATTCGCCCTCGCGACCCGGCTCGCCGCCCACCTCGTTCAGCGAGACCAGCCGGGTGTAGTTGTAGAACGCCGTGTCCTCGACGCCCTTGGCCATGATCCGTCCGGTGAACTGCTGCCAGCGCATGACGAAGCTCAGCCACCGCTCGCGTTCCCCGGAGATGTAGGAAGGGGGATCGACGAGCAGGACGCGCTCGAGAAAGGTGAAGAGGCGCTCGTCGAGGGACGTACCTGCGCGCTCCCGGGCTTCCTCGACCGCCGTGCGGATGAATCCGGCCTCCGCCGGCGACGGGCCGACGGCACGGACGTAGGTGCGATACACGTCCATGGAGGCGGTGATCTCGGTCAGGGCGGCGAGCAGCTCGGACGGGGCGAAATCGCGCGCGTTCCGGTCGTGCATCGACAGCTCGCCCAGCCGCTTGCCGAGCGAGCGCATCTCCCCCGAAAAGAGCTCCTGGATCACCTGCTTCTTCCGCTCGTAACAGATGTCGTCGAACGAGGAATCGAGGCCGGTGAAGTCGCGGTAGAAATGGTCGAGCCGGGCCAGCCCCTCCGGATCGACGAAGACGGCGTTCAGCGTGTCGAGGAAGTCGTAGCCGGTCGTGCCGCTGGCGGCGAAGTCGGCCGGCAGCACCTCGTCGTGGGCGAGGATCTTCTCCACCACCACGTAGAAGTGCTTGTCGGTGCCGGGCGTCTCCTCATCCGTGACGTTGGAGGGCTCGCCGGAGGCGAGGCGCATCTGCACCTTCCGCAGATGGCCGACCGGATCGTACAGCCCGTCGATGTGGTCGATGCGCAGCCCGGTCACGTGCCCCTCGGCGACGAACTGGAAGATCCGCTTGTGACGGGCCTCGAAGACCTCCGGGTTCTCGACCCGCACGCCGACCAGGTCGGCCACGTCGAAAAAACGCCGGTAGTTGATCTTCTCGCTGGCGATCCGCCAGTAGGCCAGCCGGTACCACTGCGCGTCGAGCAGCTCGTCCAGGACGTTGAAGCTGTCGCTGTCGCCCGGCTGCCCGTTGATCCGGGTGATGGTCTCGTCGAGCGCCTGCCGGAAGGCCGGCTCCTGTTCGTAGAGGCGCCGCAGCGTCTCCTTCAGGAACCGGCTGTTCAGGAAGTTCGGCTGCAGGTCGGTCGTGCCGCTGGGCCGCACGATCTCGCGCAGCTCCATCGCCACGCCGTGCTGAGGCAGCGCCTCCACGCACTCGCCGATGACCCGCAGGTAGGACTCGGGGGAGAGAGGCAGCCTCCGGTCGAAGTAGCAGAAGTGCAGCCCGTTCTCGTCGTATCCGAGCTGGATCTCCCGCGACTCCACCGCCTCCCCGTATGGCTTGCCGAGGATGGGGAGCACGACCTTGTTCACGACCTTCCCCTTCGTCGCGACCGGGCTCCAGTCGATGTCGAAATACTGGAAGAATCGGGAGTGCGGTCCGTTCTCGAGCACGCTGATCCACCAGCCGTTCTCCGGGCTGGCGGCCATGTGATTGGGGACGATGTCCAGGATGAAGCCGAGGCTCAGCCGGGCCAGCTCGCCGTGCATCTCCCGGAACTGCTCTTCGCCGCCCAGCTCGGGATTGACCATCGACGCGTCCACGACGTCGTATCCATGCATGCTCCCCTTCCGCGAGCGGAGCACCGGGGAGGAGTAGATGTCGGTGATCCCGAGCTCCGCCAGATAGGCGGCGATCTCCCGCGCCTGCTCGAAGGTGAAGCCGGCGTTGAACTGGAGGCGGTACGTGGCGGTCGGTATCCGGTACATGCTGCCCACGCCTCATACCTCATCCCTATCGCCGGAACAACCCGAAGGACCATCCGGGGATCGTCAGCCGCTGCGCCTCCATCTTCGCGCCGCTCTCGATCATCGGCTTCCAGGCCGCCGGCGCGAAGGGGACCTCCACGGCCTGCTCCCCGGCGGCGAAGTTGTACGCGATCAGCACCTGGTCGTCACCCGCCCACCGGCGCACGAGCAGAATGCGCCGTGAATCGTCGGCCTGCGTCTCGATGGCCTCCAGATCGAGTCTGCGGAGCGCGGGGGTCTCGCGGCGCAAAGCCAGCAGCGTCCTGTACAGATCCCGCAGCGAGGCGTGCTCGCTGCGGTCGAGGAGCTTCCAGTTCAGCCTGGAACGTTCGAAGGTCTCCTCTGCGTGCGGATCGGGTGGATCGACCCCCCAGGCGAAATCGTCGAACTCCTCGCGCCGCCCCATGCGCACGGCCTCGATGAGGCCGGCATCGGAGTGGCTGGTGAAGTACAGGAACGGCGCCGTCTCGCCGTACTCCTCCCCCATGAAGAGCAGCGGCAGGAACGGCGAGAGGACCACTGCCGCCGCCACCAGGCGAAGCTGCGCCGGCTCGACGAGCGTCGACAGGCGATCGCCCATCATCCGGTTCCCGATCTGGTCGTGGTTCTGCGCGCAGACCACGAACCGCGCTCCGTCCTTCGTCTTCGGCGGGGCGCCATACCGGCGGCCCCGATAACCCGAGTGCTGGCCGACGTAGAGGTAGCCGGTCGTGCTGACGCGCGCCAGGTCGGACGCCTGACCGAACCCCTGGTAATAGCCGTCGCTCTCGCCGGTCAGCAGCGTGTGCAGCGAGTGGTGGTAATCGTCGCTCCACTGCGCGTCGAATCCGACGCCGTAGTCCTCCTTCGGAGTGATCACCCGCGGGTCGTTCAGGTCACTCTCGGCGATGCTGTGAATGCGCCGGCCCAGCTCACCGGCGCGATCGCGGACGGCCGAACAGAGGTCCTGCAGGAAGGGCTGCGCGGAATGGTCGACGATGGCGTGAACGGCGTCGACGCGCAGGCCGTCGAAGTGGAACTCGTCCACCCACTGCAGGGCGTTGTGAATGAAGTACCAGCGCACGTGGTCGCTCTGCGGCCCGTCGAAGTTCACGGCCAGCCCCCACGGCGTCTTGTACCGGTCGGTGAAGTACGGCCCGAACTCCGACAGGTAGTTCCCCTCGGGGCCGAGGTGGTTGTAGACGACGTCGAGGAGGATGGCCATGCCGCGGGCGTGGCAGGCATCGACCAGACCCTTCAGCGCCCGCGGGCCGCCGTACGAATTCTGCGCCGCACTGACGTACGTGCCGTCGTACCCCCAGTTCCGCCTGCCGGGGAACTGCGCCACCGGCAGCAGCTCGACCGCCGTGATGCCGAGGTCCTTCAGATGATCGAGACGGCCGATGACTCCGTCGAACGTTCCCTCCGGGGAGAACGTGCCGGCATGCAGCTCGTAGATCACCAGGTCCTCGAGGGGAATGCCCTTCCAGCCGCGGTCGGTCCAGTCGAAGTCGCGTCCGAACACCTCGGACGGCCTGTGCACCCCCTCCGGCTGCAGCCGCGAAGCGGGATCGGGGCGTTCCTTCTTCCCGTCGAGGACGAACAGATAACGGGTGCCGGCGGGGCAGTCACCGGCGACGGTCTCGTGGTACCCGCTCTCGTTCTTCCGCAGGGCGATGCGGCGCTCCGCGGCGCCCACGATGTGGAGCTCCACCCGCTCGAGGGCGGGCGCCCAGACGCGGAATTCACAGCGGTCCCGATCGAGAAGCGTCGCGCCGAGGCGCGTGCCGAAAGGGGTCGGCGGCATGGTCTGGCTGCGGTCTGACCTGGTGCCGGCCTCATCCCCCAAGCGGGCTTTCCTCCCTCTGGTTGACGAAGAAGACCGCTGCCAGAGGCGGGAGTGTGAGGTTCATCGACCAGCGGCGGCCGTGGAGAGGGATGGGGACGGCGTCGACGCCGCCCATGTTTCCCTGCCCGCTGCCGCCGTAGAGCGGTGCGTCGCTGTTGAGGATCTCTCTCCAGTGGCCGCCGCGCGGAACTCCGATCTGGTAGTTGTGGCGCGGGACCGGTGTGAAGTTGAGGACGATGACCAGCTCTTCCTCCGGGGCCGAGCGCGCGCGGCGAATCAGGCTGAGGACGCTCTGCTCGGTATCGCAGCAGTCGATCCACTCGAAACCGTCGGGGGAGACGTCGAGCTCGTGGAGCGCCGGGATCTCGCGATATGTGCGGGTGAGGTCCTCCACCCACCGCTGCACCGCGGAGTGAGGGGGATGGTCGAGGAGGTGCCAGTCCACGGACGAGTCGTGGTCCCACTCCCGCCACTGGCCGATCTCGCCGCCCATGAAAACGAGCTTCTTCCCCGGCTGGGAGTACATGTGGGCGAAGAGGAGACGGAGATTGGCGAACTTCTGCCAGTCGTCGCCGGGCAGCTTGCCGATCAGGGAGCCCTTTCCGTGGACGACCTCGTCGTGCGAGAGCGGGAGCATGAAGTTCTCCGTGAAGGCGTACATCATCCGGAAGGTGAGATCGTTGTGGTGGTACTTGCGGTGGATCGGCTCGTTGGAGAAGTAGCGGAGCGTGTCGTGCATCCAACCCATGTCCCACTTCATGCCGAACCCCAGCCCGCCCACGTAGGTCGGCCGCGACACCATCGGCCAGGCGGTCGACTCCTCGGCGATGACCTGCACGTCGGGATGGACCTTGTAGATGTCCTCGTTCATCCGCCGCAGGAAGGAGATGGCCTCCACGTTCTCCCGGCCGCCGTACTCGTTCGGAATCCACTCGCCCTGCTGGCGCGAGTAGTCGAGGTAGAGCATGGAGGCCACGGCGTCGACGCGCAACCCGTCGGCGTGATATTCGCCCAGCCAGTACAGCGCGCTGCTCAGCAGGAACGAGCGCACCTCGTTCCTGCCGTAGTTGAAGATCAGACTTCCCCAGTCGGGATGAAATCCCTGCCGCGGATCGGCGTGCTCGTACAGGTGCGTGCCGTCGAAGTAGGCCAGGCCGTGCTCGTCGGTGGGGCATGAGAAGCCCCCTGAGGTCACCTGCACAAGTCGAGGGAACCCAGGGTTTCCTGCCTCAACCCGGGAAAGCCCTCGAGAGACCTTCTTCAACACGTCTCGAGGCCAGATTCCCCTACC
>DATLEX010000232.1:0-4874 GCA_035525045.1 Thermoanaerobaculia bacterium
TGGGCGGCGGGTTACAACGTCTTTGCGATTCCACTCGCCGCCGGGGTCCTGGCAGGACAGGGCATTCTTCTGCCGCCGGCCTTCGCCGCCATTCTCATGTCGGCGAGCACGGTCATCGTCGCCCTCAACGCACAACTGCTCCGCCGTGCACGGTTGTAGAGATATCGTGTTGTCGCATTTCGAAGCAGCGGTGAGGCCGACCCGAACGACGGCGACCACACCGGCGTTGATCGCGATCGCGTTCCTCCGCCGAGGACGCGGCGCCGCCCCCTACCTCGTCGTCTTCAGCGTGACGGTGTCGCTGGCGACGTTCGACTGGATCATGGCCCTCGAGCCGCACTGGGCCAGCACGATCCTGGCCGCACCATCCTTTCCCGCGTCGCCATCGCCGTGCTGATCGGCCACTGGCTTGACCTCTACGTGTCGATCGTGGCCGCGAAGCATGCCGAGCCGGCGCTCACCGGCTGGGAGCTGGCCGTCGCCTTCGGATCGTTCGCCCTGGTGGGATGGTCTGTCACCCGACGTGAGCCCGCCGGACAGCCGGACGTCGTCCGCCCGGCGGTGGTTGCAGGTCGCCGGTCAGTGGTGAGGGGCGCCCTCGCCCTCCTCACCCGGCCAGCGAGGCCATCGCCGCCTGGAGCCTCTTCTTCGCATCCGCGGCCACCTCGGCGACGGCGGGGTTGGCGACGATCCCGAGCATGGCATCGGGATCGACCGCGGAGACGACCGTCTTCCCATCCTTCTCGTACACGATGACGTTGCAGGGCAGGAGGAGTCCGATCTCCGGCTCGGCCTGCAGCGCCTTGTAGGCCAGCGGCGGGTTGCACGGGCCGAGGATCAGGTAGTTCGGGACGTCCACGCCGAGCTTCTCCTTCAGCTTGGCGCGGAGGTCGATCTCGGACAGCACTCCGAATCCCTGCTCCTGCAGGGCGGCCGTCGTTTTCGCCACCGCTTCCGCAAACGGCAGAGCAACCACCTTCCGGATCCCGTAGGTCGCTCGTTCTGTCGGCGTCGAGCTCATGTCACACCTCCGCAGGCAAGGTCGGTCCGAAAGCCCGTCCGGACCAAGACGGGCATCACATCTGCGTGGTGCCTGCGTCATGGCAGCGAGGTCCGGGGAGACCGAATGTTGCATCGGCGCGCCTGGCTCGACGCCGACGCAGCCGTGCCGGCGGGAGCGAAAGGCGTGGTCGTGTTCGCGCACGGCAGCGGCAGCAGCCGTCACAGTCCGCGCAATCGCTACGTCGCGTCCCAACTGAATTTCCTGGAGCTGGCCACGGTTCTGGCCGACCTTCTCACCCCGGACGAGGAGCGACCGAGGAGCGCTTTCTGATGACCAGACCGGAGCTCGACGACCAGCTCGCCGTCCCGATGGGGGGCCGCTGCGGAGGAACTGCAGTTCGGCGGCGTGGTCTCGACGGGAGCCGCGGATGACTTCGAGAAAGCCACTGCCCTGGCCCGGATGACGGTGACCCGGTTCGGCATGACCGACGAGGCCGCGCCGATCGCCTGGGACCGCCGGGCCCGCCAGGTCATGGGCTTCACGAACGTGATCGTCATGATCCCCTTCTGCCGCACGCCGGACGAAGCGGATCGGGTGCTCGCTCAGGGAGTGGCACGATGAAGGACAATCGGATTCCTGGTCGCATATACCTCCGTCCGGGACTACGATGACACCGACTGGGAGGCGGCGGCGCGGTTCGGCAGGGCGTTCGTCGCTCACCAGGCGGTGATCGACGCATAGCCCTCATCCGGCCCTTCGGGGCCGCCTTCTCCCCGCAAGCGGGGAGAAGGGTTTCCAGTCGCATGGAGGCCGCTGTGGAAGCTGTGGAGCATTCGAATCAGCGGCGGCGCAACGGCGATGCGGAGAAGCTAGTCGAGCTGACGCGCACCGTATCGCGCGAGGTTCACCCGGAGGCCCGGCTCGACGAGACCCTCGGACTCGACTCCTCGCTCGACGCCGACTTCGGCCTGGAGAGCCTGGCTCGCGCGGAGCTGATTCGGCGCATCGAGGCGGAGATGGGCATCCAGATCCCCGAGTCCCTCTTCGCCTCGGCCGGAACTCCGCGCGACCTCCTCTTCGGCATCGCCCGCGCGCGGCACCGCACCACGGGAGGGCCCGCCCTGCCGCTGCAAGCCGTGCGGGAAGTGGAAGGATTCCGCCGGGCGGGATCGCTGGCCGAGGTGCTCGAGCAACACCTCGCCAAGCGCCCCGACCAGGTGCACATCCGGCTTCTCGGCGAGGAGCGCGACGAGGACATCACCTATCGCGACCTCGACCTGGCAGCCCGGCGCATCGCCGCCGGCATTCTCGACCACGGCGTCCGTCCGGGGAGTGCGGTGGCGTTGATGCTGCCGACCAGCGGCGACTATTTCAGTTCCTTCTTCGGAGTCATCGCCGCGGGATGCGTTCCGGTGCCGATCTACCCGCCGGCCCGCGCCGCGCAGCTCGAGGAGCACCTGACGCGGCACGCGGCAATCCTCCGCAACGCCGAGGCGGCCCTGCTCATCACCACCGATGAGGCGGAGCGGGTCGCGCGTCTCCTGGAGAAGCATGTGCCCTCCGTGCGGGCCGTGGCGGTCCCTGCCGATCTCGCCCGGCGCGGCGAGCTGCCGTCATTCACCCCGCGTGCGCAGGACGACATCGTCTTCCTGCAGTACACATCCGGAAGCACAGGGAATCCGAAAGGAGTGGTGGTGACGCATGCCAACGCCCTGGCCAACCTGCGGGCGGTGGGGGAAGTGATCGGCCTGACCAGTGATGACGTGATCGTCAGCTGGCTCCCGCTCTACCACGACATGGGACTGATGTCGTGGCTGGGAGGCTTCTACTTCGCGATGCCGCTGATCTCGATGTCTCCGCTGCGGTTCCTCTCGCGCCCGAGCCGGTGGTTGCGGGCCATCGAGCAGTTCCGAGGAACGATCTCCGCGGCGCCGAACTTCGCTTACGAGATCTGCGCCACGAAGATTCCCGACGCGGACATCGAGGGACTCGACCTCTCCTCCTGGCGGCTGGCGCTCAACGGCGCGGAGGCGGTGAGTCCGGAAACGATCCGGCGGTTCACAGAACGGCTCGCCCTGCACGGCTTTCGGGCTTCGACGATGTTTCCGGTCTACGGCCTCGCCGAATGCACCGTGGCCCTCACCTTTCCGCCGCTTGGACGCGTTCCACGGGTCGAGGCGGTCGACCGCGAGAGGTTCGTCACCAGCGGCATCGCGGTACCGTCGGCCGATCCCACGGCGCTGCGCTTCGCCGGCTGCGGCGAGCCGATCCCGCAGCACGAGATCCGGGTCGTCGCTCCCGACGAGGTCGAGCTGCCCGACCGGCACGAAGGACGGATCCAGTTCCGCGGCCCCTCCGCCACCCGCGGCTACTTCGCCAATGAAGAAGAGACGCGGAAGTTGATGCACGGGACGTGGCTCGACAGCGGCGACCTCGGGTTCACCATCGGGCGGGAGCTGTTCATCACCGGCCGGGTCAAGGACCTCATCATCCGCGCCGGGCGGCATGTCCATCCGGACGAGCTGGAGAAGGTCGTCGGGACGGTCGACGGCGTCCGCCGCGGCTGCGTGGCGGTCTTCGGCACTCACGACGCCGCGGCGCAGACCGAGCGCGTGGTGATCGTCGCCGAGACGCGCGAGCAGGACCGCCAGCGCTTCCGGGAGATCGAGGCCGCCATCCGCGCCGCGGCCGTCGACTCATTCGCCATCGCGCCCGACGAGGTCGTTCTGGTGCCGCCCCACTCGGTGCTCAAGACCTCCAGCGGGAAGATCCGGCGACAGGCCACGCGAGCCACCTACGAGAGCGGCACGCTCGGCGAGCCGGCTCCGCTCTGGAAGCAGTGGATGCGCCTCCAGACCGTCGCCCTCCGGCCCCGCCTGACGCGGGGGGCGCGGCGGGTCCGCGAGATCGCATACGCCTGGTACGCCCTCGCCGCCGCCGCGCTCGCCGCGCCCGCGGTCTGGCTATCCGTGGTGCTCACCCCGGGCCTGGCGCGGCGGCGCCGGCTGGTGAGCCGGCATGCCCGGCTCCTGCTGCGGCTCCTCGGGATCGGCATCGAGGTCCGCCGGCGCGAGCTCCCCTCCGGAGGTGCCATCTTCGCGGCGAACCACGCCAGCTACATCGATGGGGTCGTCCTGGCCGCGGTCCTCCCTCCCAACCTCAGCTTCGTCGTGAAGAAGGAGTTCATCGGGCGCTTCTACTCGCGGATCTTCTTCTCCCGGATCGGCGTCAGCTTCGTCGAGCGCTTCGACCCGCGCCAGAGCCTCCACGACGCCGCCCGCCTCGGCCACCTGGCCGCCGGCGGCCAGGCGCTGGCCATCTTCCCGGAGGCGACGTTCTCCAGAGGGGCAGGCCTCCTTCCCTTCCGGATGGGAGCATTTCTCACGGCCGCGGAGGCGGGCGTGCCGATCGTGCCGGTCACGCTGCGGGGAACGCGCACGATTCTTCGCGGCGACGACTGGTTTCCACGGCGCGGAAACGTGGAGGTCGTCTTCGGCGACCCCGTCACGCCGCCGGGCAGGAACTGGGCGGCGGCGCTGGAGATGCACAGGAGAGTCCGGGCGGAGATTCTAGGGAGTTGCGGCGAGCCGGATCTGGAGCCGGTCGAGCGGCGGTCGAAGATCGAGGCGCCGCCGGTGCTGTGAAGGAGGGATTCAGCGGCTGAGGCCGGCCTCGCGTCGGTCCGCCTCGAGAGCCCGGGCCACCTCGCGCAGCTCCTCGAGAATGGCGGCGCGGCCGTGCCGGCGGAGTGCGCGGGGTCACATCCGCCTGTGACTGAAGCGACCCCTCCTCGCGCGCGGGCCCTGTAGAGTCACCCATTCAAGGAGGACCCATGACTACGACACTCGAGCTCGAGAAAACCGCCCCTTCC
>DATLEX010000280.1:0-12831 GCA_035525045.1 Thermoanaerobaculia bacterium
GGAGTGGTAGGGAACGCCGCACATCGGCGCCTCGTTCTCCTGCCCCTTGTTCCGGGAGGTCAGGACGAGGTCGAGAATCGGGGCGGCCTTCTCGGCGTCCTCGAAGAACATCTCGTAGAAGTCGCCGAGGCGGTAGAAGAGAATGGCGTCGGGAACCTGCCGCTTGATCTCGAAGTACTGCTCGAGCATCGGCGTGAGCTTCATGGGACGGGGCATTTTGCGGGATGAGTTTAGCGCGGTCTCTTTTTCAATTCTCAACTACCATCGCAACAGAGGGAACATCGTGGATCGACTCGGTCGCTTCCGAGAACGCCTGGCCGTACAGGACTGCTGATGATTTTCCGTGCCCAGGTGACCTCCTTCGCGCTGGTCGCAGGTCTGGCGACGTCGTGCGCCGCGCCACCCGACGCCGGCACGCCACCACCGCTCCGCGGCATCTACGGGGGTGTGCCGCAGGAGATTCTCGACAGCGGCACGCGCCTGCGCGACTTCGGGATCGACGCGGTGTGGCTCGGAGCCGGCAGCTTCACGCCTGAACGCCTGGCGCTGCTCCGCGCCGAGGGCATGCAGGTGTATGCGGAGTTCAATACGCTCCACGTCGCCGGCTACTTGAAGGAGCACCCCGATGCGGCCCCGATCGGTGCCGACGGCAGGGTCTCGCCGCCGCCGCAGGGGTGGCAGGGGATCTGCCCGACGCACGACGCCTACCGCCGGTCCCGCATGGACGCCTTCAGGACACTGCTGCGGGACTTCGCCATCGACGGCGTGTGGCTCGACTATCACCACAGCCACGCGAGCTGGGAGCGCGCCGAGCCGGACATGCCGGACACCTGCTTCTGCGATCGCTGCCTGCAGCGCTTCCAGGAGGCCACGGCGATCCGCCTGCCCGGCGCGCCGGCGTCCGAGCGCGCAACGCTCCTGCTGTCGCGGCATCGCCAGGCCTGGGTCCGCTGGCGGCTGGATCTGTTCACGGACTGGGTCCGTGAGTTCCGCGCCATCATCGACGCCACACGCCCGTCGGCTCTGCTGGGCACGTTCCACAATCCGTGGAGCGACGAGGACCGCGACGGCGCGCGGCTCGAGAAGCTGGCCATCGACCTCAAGGCGCAGGCGGCCTACGTCGACGTCTTCAGCCCGATGGTGTACCACGCGCGGTTCGGCCATGCCGGCGATCCGGCGTGGATCTCGCGTCAGGTGACCTGGATCGGCGAGTCTCTGGGCGTCAAGGGCCTGCCCGGCGAGCGGCATCGCATCTGGCCGATCGTGCAGATCTCGGATTGGGGCGAGCCCGTGCCGGTCCAGCAGGTGGCGACGGTGCTCGATCACGGCGCAAGCCGGCCTGCGACCGGCGTGATGGTCTTCGCCTGGGGCGGCCTGCGCTCGCAGCCCGAGAAGATCGAGGCGATCGGTCGAGCGTTCCGGGCGATGGATCCTGCCGGCGAATGAGAGACCGCTGGCGGTCGCCCTGACCGCACCTGCCAGAGCTGGGTGGGGGCCGGGGGAGGCGGTCAGCGGCGGTCCGGTTCGGCGCGCCGCACCACTCCCCGCACCATCACCACGACCGGCGTGGCCGTCGCCGCGATGGAGCGCAGCGGGTTGCCGGCGAGCAGAACGAGGTCGGCGCGCTTGCCGCGCTCGACGGTCCCCCACTCGTCCTCCTGCCCGACGAACCGCGCCGCCTCGCGCGTCGCCGCGGCCAGCGCCGCTTTCGGCGTCAGGCCGGCCGCGACGAGCAGTTGGAGCTCGCGGTGGATCGACGCGCCGGGCACCACGAAGGGATTCGGCGTGTCGGTGCCGGCGAGGATCGTCACCCCCGCGGCGTGCAGCGCCTTGACCAGCGCCAGGCGATTGGCGGCCCCGCGCTCGACGATCTGCCAGTCCTCGTCATCCAGCCGCGCGGATGCGGCGCGCACCCGGTTCTCCCAATGCGTCACGGCGTCGGGAGGGACAGCCGTCAGCTCCTCGCGTGCGAGCCACGAGGCCAGCACCTCCGGACGCGCCAGCGCATGCTGCGCCTGCACCAGAGCCGGCACCACGGCGACGCCCGCCGCCGCCACCTGCGCCGCCGCCGCGGCCGTCTTCTGCGGATCGGCGGGCATGGCCAGGTAGAGCTTCGACCAGTCCCAGCGGCCACGGACCGGCGAGTCGTCCGACTCGATGAGCTCGTCGAAGTCGGCGAGGTGCTCGATGCTGGCGTGGCCCTCGAGCGCCCGGCGCATCGTACTGCGCCGTGGAACGTGCCCGGCGACCGGCATTCCTCGCTGGAGCGCCTCGTCGAGGATGGCCTCGTAGATCTTCGACTGGAGATTCGTGTAGACCTTGATGAAGTCATAGCCGGCGGCCTGCTGACCGGCAACCGCGGCACGCGCCTCTTCTTCCGTCGCCAGGACGGTGTTGTCGGGGAGCGCCGGCGGCGAGCCGTCCAGCAGCGGCCCCGCGGTGTAGATGGCCGGGCCCTCGAGCTCCCCGGCATCGATGGCCCGCTTCCATTCGAGGATCCACGGCCGTCCATCCATGTTCCGGACGAACGTGACACCGCTGGCGAGGAACAGCTCGAGGACGGCCGGGCTCTCGAAGTACTCGAGATGGACGTGCATGTCGGCGAGCCCCGGCATCAGATAGCGCCCGCGTCCCTCGATCCGCTCGGCGCCTGCCGGGACCGGGGTGGTCGCCGCCGGCCCGACCGTCTCGATCCGTCCGTCACGGACGATCACGGTCTGGGCGCGAACGACCCCCAGCTCCCGCGTCATCGGGACGAGGTTCACGCCGACGAAGGCGAGCGAGCCGTCCGGAGGGGCGGACTCTTCCGTCGCCACGGGCGGCGGCGCGGCTGTCCGGCAGGAGACGAGAAGGGACAGGATGAGAGCGGGGAGAAGACGCGACGGAGCCATCGGGGACGGGTCAGTCTACAGCGGGCTGGCGGATGCGCAGGAGCCGGCCGTCTTCGGCGGCCAGCTCGACCACCACCGCGTCCTTCAATCCGGTGAGGGGGACGCGGTCCGCGAGCACGACCCAGCGCCGCTCCGGCGCACCCTCTCCGGCCCGCGCCCATGCCACGTGCACGACGTGATAGTCGCGGAAGCGCCCGGCATCGCGGCGGCGGAGGACCTCCATGGCCGTCCGTCCCGCCTCGTTGCTGAGGATCCGGTCGGCGCGGCGCGAGGGATCCTCGACCTCGCGGAGCCCGCGGAAGAGCAGCGCGCAGAACAGCAGCCAGGCGAGATGGAACGGCCAGAATCGAAGGCGTCGGCGCGACATGCTCCGTATAATAACCAGCCCAATGACACGCGCCGAGATCGAGCAGGCGCTGCTCGACATCGTCCGGCGGGAGAAAGAGATCGCCGGCCCCCAGCTCTCCCCGCAGACGCTGCTCGCCGAGGCCGGCATCGACTCGCTCGACGCGCTGACCATCCTCTTCGCCATCGAGGAGCACTTCGGGATCTCCATTCCCGACGACCGCGCCCGGGCCATCAGAACCTTCGGCGACATGGTCGACGCCGTGGAGGCGCTGGTGGCGGCGCCGCGGTGAGGCGCGTCGCCGTCACGGGCATCGGGATCGTCTCGTGCTTCGGGCGCGGCAAGGCCGCGGCTCTGGACGCGATGCGCGGCGGCCGGAGCGGCATCCGCCGTATCGCCGGCATCGATGCCACCCCGCTGAGCTGCCGGATCGCCGGGGAGGTGCCGGCGGAGGCCATGGATGGAGGTCCCCGCGGCGCCGACCGCTTCACCCGTCTGGCGGTGGCGGCGGCCGCGGAGGCGGCGGAAGAGGGAGGGTTCGATTCGATCGCTCTTTCCGGCGACCGCGTCGGCGTGCTCATCGGGACGGGCCTGGGCGGATGCGAGACACTCGACGACTGCTACCGCCGGATCTACCGCGAGGGGGCGGCGCGCGTGCCGCCGGCCTCCATCCCCTCGATCATGTACAACGCCGCCGCCAGCGCGATCTCCACGGCGTGGAAGGCGCGGGGAGTCTCCTACGCCGTGGTGTCGGCCTGCGCATCGAGCGCGCACGCCATCGGCCTGGCCTGGCAGACCATCGCCAGCGGACAGGCGGAGGCGATGTTCGCCGGCGGCGCCGACGCGCCGCTGACGCTGGGGGTGATCCGCGGATGGGAGAGCATGCGCATCCTCTCGATCGACAACGAGCATCCGGAGCGCGCCTGCCGGCCGTTCAGCGCCGACCGGGCCGGGCTGGTGCTCGCCGAGGGGGCGGCGGTGCTGATGCTCGAGGAGCTGGGGCACGCCGCGCGGCGTGGACAGCCCATCCTGGGGGAGATCGCCGGCTTCGGCGCGACCAGCGACGCCGGCCACGTCACCGACCCGTCGGCGGAGGGGGCCGCGCGGGCCATGCGCATCGCCCTCGGCGACCTCGACCCGGCCCGGATCGGGTACATCAATGCCCATGGAACGGGGACGGCCGCGAACGACGTGACGGAGACCCGCGCGATCAAGGAGGTCTTCGGTGCACGGGCGGGAGAGATCGCGGTCAGCTCGACCAAATCGATGCACGGCCACGCCATGGGAGCGAGCGGCGCCATCGAGATCGCCTGCTCCCTCCTCTCCCTGAACGAAGGATTCATCCCGCCGACGATCAACCTGGAGCGAGCCGATCCCGCGTGTGATCTCGACTACGTCCCGCTGACCGCGCGGCAGGGGGAGATCGGCACGTTCCTGTCGAATTCGTTCGGTTTTGGGGGAATGAACGCCGTGGTGCTGCTCCATACGGCTGTGGCAGTCAATTTGCTACTTCCATCCCGCTGATATGATTCGTCCAACGGAGGCGGCCTTGATCGTAGAAAAGAAACATCTCGACAACTTCACGATCCTCTGTGTCGAGGGGCTGATCAAGCTCGGCGAGAGCGCCGAGTTCTTCTCCTCCGCGCTGGAGAACGTGCTCAAGAACGAGAGCACGAACGTGATCATCGACTTCACCAAGATCGACTACATCGACTCGACGGGCATCGGTGAGCTGGTGGGCTATCTCGGCAAGTTCAGCAACCAGAACCGCAAGCTCATCCTGGTCAACCCCTCCGAGCGCATCCAGAAGCTGCTCAAGCTGGCCAAGCTCGACACGGTGTTCAAGATCTACAGCACCGAGGAAGAGGCGGTGGCCGCCGAGAGCGGGACGACGACGCGGGCGTAGCGCTGATGTCATTCCGAGCTGGTTATCGGCTCCGGCGCCGTGTGAAGCGGACAGGCGCACCACCGGCTCGACTACACTGATCCGGTTGATTCTCGCCACCGTCTATCGCGGCCCTCACGTGGAATCGGTCCACGCCGGGTCCATCGCCGTGGTGGACTCGACCGGCCGCCTTCTCGCCTTCGCCGGGAACCCGGCCCTGCGTATCTGCGTTCGCTCCGCGGCGAAGCCCTTCCAGGCCATTCCTCTCCTCGAGTACGGCGGGGTGGAGGAATTCGACCTCCGGCCCGAGGAAGTGGCGCTGACCTGTGCCTCGCACGGCGGCGAGCCCTTCCACGTCTCGACGGCCGCGGCGATGCTCCGCAAGGGTGAGTTCGACGAGAGCGACCTCCTCTGCGGGGCCCACGTCCCCTACGACGAGAAAGCAGCCGCCGACCTTCGCGCATCGGGCGAGCCCCCCTCCCCCCTTCACAACAACTGCTCGGGAAAGCACGCCGGGATGCTTCTGGCCACGCAGGTGATGGACGTCCCGAGCAACCGCTACATCGACCCCGAGCACCCCGTGCAGGTCCTCGTCCGCTCCACGGTGGCCGAGTTCGCAGGCACGGCCGCGGATGAGCTGGTGACGGCCGTGGACGGCTGCGGCGTCCCCGCCTTCTTTCTCAGCCTCTACACTTCCGCCTTCGCCTATGCCCGGCTGATGGCCACGGCGGAAGGGGAGGAGACGCCGGGGGCGCTGGAGCGATACCTCGAAAGCGCCTCGTTCGTCATCGAGTCGATGACCGCCTTTCCTCACTACGTCGCCGGCGCCTGGAGCCTCACCACGCCGCTGATGCAGGCCTTCGACGGCGAGCTGCTGGCGAAGGAAGGAGCGGAGGGCGTCTACGCCATGGCGCTCTCCCCCTCCCTCTCCCGCGAATTGACGGAGCGGCTGAGGGTCACGGATGATGCGGCGGTCGCCGTGGCGTTGAAGATCGACGACGGGTCGATGGATCGGGGTCGGAACCCGGTGATTCTGCGGACGCTGGAACAACTGGGGGTCGGCCTGGAGGGCCGGGCCGGGCTCGAGCATTCCCGCGCCGGCCTGATCCGCAACGCCGCCGGGACCATCGTCGGCGAGGTGCGGGCGGAGTTCGACCTGGAAATCTTGTAAAAATAAGGATGTGTGGATGCGCAAACTCCTGATCCTGACGCTGCTCCCGTTGATGGCCTGCAAGACCATCGGCGTCACTGTCACCGAGGGGGGGTACTCGGAGGTGACGCCGCAGATCGCCAACGAAATGATGCTCGATACGCGAGGCCTGGTGGTGCTCGACATTCGGCCCACCGAGCTCTACCGCGGGCCGGACGGCCACATCGCCGGTGCCATCAATGCTCCGTTCGAAAGCATCGAGAACCAGTTGCCGGAGCTGCTGCCGTACCAGAACCAGACCGTGCTGGTCTACGGCTGGACATCGACCGACGGAGCGCTGGCGGCCACGCTTCTGACTGCGGCCGGGTTCCGGAACATCGTTCACATCGAGGGCGGGCTCGAGAGCTGGATTGCGCTCGGCTATCGCACTGTTAACGCGCTCTGACCATGAAGAGACCCTTCCTCGCTCTCGCTGTCTTCCTGACCGCCGCCTCCCTCCACGCTCAGTCCGCCGAGATGGCCAGGCTGAAGGACTACGTCTCCAGAACGCTCCCCCGCTGCCCCGGTGCGGCCGTGGCCTTCGACCCCGTGGCGGCGCGAGGTCCGGCCGGGTTCCAGGCGTACCGGGCCGTGCTGACCTCCGCCGACGAGCACTGCAGCGCGTCGAAGTTCCTGCTCTACTCGCCGCTGACCGGGCAGACGCTGATCGGGTCGGTCATCGCCATTCCCGGCGGCGAACAGCCGGTGCACGTGCGGCTGGCCGAGCACACCAGCAAGATCCTCAACGCGCCGATCACGGTGCAGATCGCACCGCTGGCGCTGCCCGACGGCCTCAAGCAGGTCCTGCTGATCCGCAGGACCGAATACGGCCCCTTCACCTACACGACCTTCCTCGACTCCTCGGAGCGATTCCTGGTGGTCGGCCTGCGGGGAACGATCGACGAGGACCCGGCCCACACGCTCCGGAAGGCCATCGGGGTCGAGGCGGCGGCGCGGCGCGGAAACGGTGCGGCGAAGATCGAGATCGTCGAGATCTCCGACTTCCAGTGTCCGACCTGCGCCCGCGCGCACCACACGCTCGAGCCCCTCTTCGCCAGCAACCTGCGCAAGATCCGCTACAGCAGGATCGACCTGCCGCTGTTCGACAATCACAAGTGGGCGCTCCCCGCCGCCCTCGGCTCGCGTGCCATCCAGCAGGTCGCGCCGGCCAAGTACTGGGACTACGTCAACCACGTCTTCCGCAACCAGGAAGTGCTCGACGAGTCGAAGTTCGACCGCTTCTTCCAAAACTGGGTCGAGGACAACGACCTGAGCTGGCCGGCCGTGGCCAAAGTCTACCGTTCCGAGTCGGAGAAGAAGGCGGTTCTGGACTCGGTCAGCCGCCTCTTCGGCGCCGGCATCAGCTCCACGCCGACGTTCATCGTCAACGGGCAGCCGCTCGGATTCGGCAACGGAGCCTTCGCCGTCGACTTTCTGAAGAAGACCCTCGGCGTGAAGTAGCCCGCTTCAGAATCCCACGCTGATTTTCGCCGAGTAGCTCCGCTCCTCCGCCTGCGTGGCCTCGACCACCAGCCGCGGGAGGCCGAGCGAGAGCCGGGCTCCCACGGTGATGCGGTCGATGTCGGAGCGATCGTGCAGGATGATCTCCGGCGTGACGGCCGTCGCCGGAATGGTCGCGGTGGCGTCGCTGCGCATGCGCCCGTACGCCGCGTAGGGGGTGATCAGGCCGAATCCCTTTCCGAGGAACACCTCCACGCCGTACGTCGTCTGGTCGTAGACCTCGATGCCGCGAAGCTGCGAGTAGGTGCCGCGCACGGCCAGCGTCGGCCGGAGCAGCCCGCCGTCGATGATGGGGACGTCGAGCGATCCGCCCCACATCTCGATGTCCGTGTCGCCCACCTTCGCATACGTGCCGGCCAAGGTGCCCGAGCCGAGGCCCTTGGTCACGACCAGCCGCGGCACGCCGACGTAGTTGCCGTACCGCGAGGCGAGATCCTCCCCCACCGCCCGCTGCCAGTAGGACGCGGACGTGTCGATCTCGATCATGGTCACGGCGATCCCCGCGTCGAAGCGAAACAGCCCGCTGGGACCGGCCGGGTGGACGGGCGAGGCGTAGAGGGCCTGGGCCATCAGCCGGGCGAACTTGCTGAATTCCTCCTCGGTGATGGCGGGGTCGAAATCGATGTCCCCCTGCGCGTGCAGCGGTGCGGCGAGCGCGAGGACGAGCGTCAGAAGAGCTGTGAGATGTACTCGTTGCTGAGGAGAAACCCCGAAGGTGAAAAGGCCACGTTTCCGCCCGCTCTGCGCAACCACCCGTCCCTCAGCCCCCGATCCATCCATTCGATGCCCTCCTGTCCGCAGAGTCGCACGACCTCTTCATAGTCTATGCCGCCGGCCTGACGGAGCCGCAGAAAAAGAACTTCGCGCCGGGCCTCCTCCGGTCCCAGCGACTCGCTCATCTCCGTGGCCTCGGGTGAAGACTCGATGTAGCGCCGGATATCGCGGGTGTTCGCGAACCGCCGATCCCCGAGGAACGAGTGCGCCCCCAGGCCGAAGCCGCGGTACCGCCCCCGCGTCCAGTAGCGGAGGTTGTGCCGGCACTCCTCGCCCGGGCGGGCGAAGTTGCTGATCTCGTACTGGTGCAGGCCTCCTCCCTCCAGGCGCGAGACGGCCTCGATGTAGAGGTCCGCGACCAGACCTTCCTCCGGCAGCGTGATCCGCCCGTGGGCGAGCTGCACGGCCAGGGGGGAGCGCTCCTCGAGGTCGAGCATGTAGAGCGAGACGTGCCCGGGGCCGAGGGCGAGGGCCGCGTCCAGCGTGTCCACGAACGACTCCGCCGTCTGGTTCGGGAGGCCGAGGATCAGGTCGAGATTGGTGCGAAGCCCGCTGGCCACGGCGAGCGACACCGCCTCGTAAGCGCGGCGCGATCCGTGGATGCGTCCGAGCGGCAGCAACTCCTGGTCCGCGAACGACTGCACGCCGATGCTCAGGCGGTTCACGCCGAGATCCCGCCAGGCCGCCAGGCTCTCCGCGGTGACGTCTTCCGGATTGGCCTCCATGGAGAACTCGGCGTCGGGCGGAACCTCGAACGTGCGGCGAATGGCGGCCGTGATCCGGGCCAGGTTCCCCGGAAAGGTGCGCGACGGCGTGCCGCCGCCGAAGTAGAGGCTGTCCGCGAGAGCGCGGGCGGTCCCACTCCCGCCCGGCGGGGGAGCAGGCTCTGCCGCGGCGGCCTCGATCTCCCGCAGCAGCGCGTCGACGTACGCGGTCTCGCGCCGCAGGTCGGTACTGATGGCAAATGCGCAATAGGTGCAGTGCACCCGGCAGAACGGCAGGTGGACGTAGATGCCCAGAGTCATGGACGTAAGGCAAAAGGCGGAAACGAAAAGGGTTGTTCCAGATTCGTGAGCCGGAGCACTTCAAATCCCGACCGGCGTCCGTATAATCGAATCGATGTCCAACGATCCCTCTCCCGAACCGACGAGATCCGGGCGCCGCAGCCGTCTGCTCTGGACGATGCTGGGGGCCATGGTGCTGGTCGGCGTCCTGCCGCTGGTGGTCTCGCACTACATCCTGACCGGCATCAACCGCGAGTCGCTGGAGACGCTGGAGAAGAAGTATCTGACGCGCTCGGCGGTGCGAATCGCCACCGACGTCCAGCACCTCGTGGCCACGAACACGCGGCAACTGACCGAGATCGCCGGCAGTCTCCGCATCATGCAGCGCGGCCTCGGCAGAGGCGGCGACCCCTTCGTCTACGCGGCGCAGACCGAGTGGGTCCGCGAGTACATGTCGGAGGACAGCGACCTGCTGGCCCTCCGCATTCTCAACCGCGCAGGTCAGGGAGCGGAGGCGAAGCCGGCCGAGCTCGACGATGCGGTCATGCAGGAAATGGAGATGGCCCGGCAGGTGGCCCTGAAGGGCCAGCAGTTCACCGGCCCCCTTCGCAACATCGACTCGCTCAACCAGCCCGCCGTGGTGATCGGGACGCCGGTCAGGACCGAGGGAGACCAGGTCATCGGGACGGTGGTCGGGGTGGTCAGTCTCCGCCGCATCAGCCAACTGATCCGCGACGAGGGGAAGGGCGACGTGACTGCCTTCCTCGTCGATCGCAACGGGAACGTGCTCATTCACAGCGAGCCGAGCATCAACGTCCTGCAGCCGAACTACTCGCAACTGGCCATCGTCCAGGAGTTCGCCAAGGCGCCGGTGCGCCTGACGCAGTCCTACGTCGATGAGCAGGGGCCGCGGGAGGTCAAGGTGCTGGGGACGGTGGCGCCGGTCACGCGCGACTGGGGGGTGGTGGTCCAGAAGCCGGAGGCGCGGGCGTTCGCCTCGGTGAGCCAGATGGTGAGGGCCACGGTCTTCTGGAGCTCGGTGGCGCTGGGGCTGGCCATCGTCGCGGCCATCGTCTTCGCCTCCGGCATCTCCCATCCGATTCACATTCTGGCGCAGAAGACGCGCGAGATGGCCAGCGGGAAATACCAGCAGCGCGTCGAGGTGAAGGCGCGGAACGAGATCGGCGACCTGGCCGACGACTTCAACGCCATGTCCACGGCGATCGAGGAGTCGATCGAGCAGTTGAAGAAGGCGGCGCACGAGAACCATCTGCTGTTCATCAACTCCATCCGCATGCTCGCCGCTGCCATCGACGCCAAGGACCCCTACACCCGCGGCCACTCCGAGCGCGTGGGCCGCTACTCCATCGCCATCGGCAAGCACCTGAGCCTGTCGGACCGGGAGATGAAGAACCTGCGCATCAGCGCTCTGCTGCACGACGTCGGCAAGATCGGCATCGACGACCGCATCCTGCGCAAGCCGGGCGCGCTGAGCGACGACGAGTTCGAGGTCATGAAGGGGCACCCGGTCAAGGGCGCGGCGATCATGAGCGGCGTGGCGCAGTTGATCGACTGCATCCCCGGCATGAAGTACCACCACGAGAAGTGGAGCGGGGGCGGCTATCCCGACAACCTGGAAGGGGAGGCCATCCCCATGCAGGCGCGCATCGTGGCCATCGCCGACACGTTCGACGCCATGACCACCAACCGGCCCTATCAGAAGGCCATGGAGTTGCATTACGTGGTGGAGAAAATCCGCAGCTTCGCCGGCACGCGCTTCGACCCCCGCGTGGTCGACGCCTTCGTGCAGGCCGTCAAGCGCGGCGACATCCAGGTCGAAGAGCAAGTGCGAGGCGCCGCCTGATCGTCATTTCCGCCCTGCTTCTGGTTGCTGCTCCCTTCCTCGCCTCCACGACCCAGGCCTGCGACCGCGCGGCGTGGTACATCCTGCAGGGGCATTACGCGGCCGCGCTGCAGCAGCTCGACGGCGCCCGCTCGTCCGGCTCATCGAGCGCCGACAACGAGAACCTGCGGGGACTCGCCCTGATGCTCGGCGGCGAGGCCGGCAAGGCCCTGGCCGCCTTCGAGCGGGCCCTCGAGCTCGATGCCGGCCTGGTGGAGGCGCGGTTCAATCGCGGTGTGGCCCTGCTCAGGATCGGCGACCTCCGCGCCGCCGCCGCGGCGTTCGCGGCCCTCTCCGGCGCCGGTGAGGAGACCGGCACTTCCCAGACGTCGCTGCGGGCCGGCGCCGCATATCACCAGGCGCTGGCCCTCGATCGCCTCGGCGATCGGGACGGCGCCGCGCGCTCTCTCGATCGCGCCCTGACCATCGATCCCTCCTTCGCCCCCGCCATGCTCTACGCCGGCCTGCTGCGCGAGCGGCGTGGTCAGCTCGATGCGGCCGTCCGCAGCTACCTCGCCTATCTGAAGATCCACCCCGACTCCACGGCGGCCCTGCTGCGCGTGGGGATCACGGCCCAGCGGGCCGGCCGCACCGACGTGGCCATCACCTACCTCCGCCGCGTCATCGAGAAGTCCCCCGACTCCCCCGAGGCCGTCGAAGCCCGCAAGTTTCTGGTCATGTGGGAGTAAGCCGGTGGTGTTCCGGCAGATCCTTCACGAGATGCTGGCGACCACGTCGGGCGCCATCGCCGCCATCTTCCTCGACTTCGAGGGGGAGACCGTGGAGCTCGTGTGCGACCGCGACGTGAGCGATCACGACCTGCGGATCGCCGGCGCCTATCAGGGGATCTTTCTCAGCCGCCTGCGCGAATCGTGCGACCGCCTCGGGATCGGGAGACCGCTCCGCTTCTCGCTCGACTTCGGCGACACGATCTTCCTCAGCACCGACATCAAGGACGGCTACTACCTCGTCCTCCTCGCCGATCGCCAGGTCAACGATGGAACGGTCTGGCACAAGCTCGAGGAATGCCGCCAGAAGCTCCTGCTGGAGATGTGAACCGCAGAGCCTTCTCCCCCGCCTCCGGCGGGGCAGAAGGTCTCGGAATGACATCTACTCCAGGCCCTCCAGGTTCTCCAGGATGCTCTCGATCCGGTCGCGGATCTCGCTCCGCTCTTTCCGCAAGCGATCCATTTCCTCCGACTCCGCCCCCACCTCCTCCAGGCGTGCCTTGAGGGCGTCGCGCTCCCGGCGCAGATCCTGGATCGTCTGGACCACCTTCTCCACCCGCTCGCTCAGCCGGGCCAGGATCTCTCCTTCC
>DATLEX010000319.1:0-18840 GCA_035525045.1 Thermoanaerobaculia bacterium
GAGCAGAGCCAGAGGAAACAAGGGTTTGCGCAAGGGCTCTCCTTTCGATCGAGAGAACCCCGGAGTTGTACCCAAAAAATCCTACATCCTTCCACTCGGGCCGTGGCGCTGCGAGGCGTCGAAGATCGAGCGCCGGCTCTCATAGCGGACGGGGAGCTTGTTGAGGAAAATCGTGTCGCTGCTTTCCAGCCACGTCTCGAACTGGTCGTCATCGAGGGGGAGGACCACCGCGGCCCGGGCCTGCTCCTGCCGAAGGTCTTCTTCTCCCCCGGCGCGATCACGACCATCTGGGGCAGGTCGCCGTCGGGCGGGATCTCCGATCCGACCGAGACGGTGATGGTACGGCTGTCGGCGTCGTAGCTCGCCGAAGCGATCTTCTCGGCCACGGCGACGCTCGACTCCGAGAGATTCTGAACCTGCCAGATGAGGCCGATGGGGGCGCCGGACCTGACCACGTCGCTGACCAGTTGGGCATCGACCCGGACGTCATCCTCGCGGCCCATGGCACGATGCGGATCGCGCATGTCGATCTGTGCGGGGGCGGCGGTGGCCGCGCAGAGAAAAGCGGTTGCGATCAGGGCGAAGGAGAACGCGGAAGATTTCATGGCACCACCTGCTGTGGAGGTGGTGTGGCAGCCCGAGCGTGAGCGAGGGACCTGGGCGGGAGGCGACACGCCGCGACTCCCCTCCCTCCCTAGTCGATCTTCAGGACGGCCAGGAACGCTTCCTGCGGGATCTCCACCTTCCCCACCCGCTTCATCCGCTTCTTCCCTTCCTTCTGCTTCTCCAGGAGCTTGCGCTTGCGGGTGATGTCGCCGCCGTAGCACTTCGCCAGCACGTTCTTGCGCAGCGCCTTCACCGTCTCCCGCGCCACCACCCGGTTTCCGATGGTGGCCTGCAGGGCCACCTCGAACATCTGCCGGGGAATGAACTCCTTCATCTTCTCCACCAGCAGCTTCCCGCGCGGGTAGGCCTTCTCCCGGTGCACGATCAGGCTCAGCGCGTCGAGCGGCTCGCCGTTGATCATGATGTCCATCTTCACCAGGTCGCTCTCCCGGTAGCCGATGAACTGGTAGTCGAGCGAGGCATAGCCGCGCGAGATCGACTTGAGCTTGTCGAAGAAGTCGAGGATGACCTCGTTCAACGGCATCTCGTAGACGAGCATGACCCGCTTGACGCCGACATACTCGAGCTTCTTCTGCTGCCCGCGGCGGTCGATGGCCAGGGCCAGGATCGGCCCCACGAACTCGTCCGTGCTGAGGATTGTCACCTCGAAGAAAGGCTCCTCGATCGACTGGATCCTGGCCGGGTCCGGCAGCTTCTGCGGGTTCTCGACCTCGATCACCTCACCGTCGGTGAGCGTGACGCGGTAGCGGACGCCGGGAGCGGTGGTCAGCAGCTCGAGGTTGAACTCGCGCTCCAGCCGCTCCTGGATGATCTCCATGTGCAGCAGACCGAGGAACCCGCAGCGGAAGCCGAACCCGAGCGCGACGGAGTTCTCCGGCTCGTAGCTGAACGAGGCGTCGTTCAGTTTGAGCTTCCCCACCGCGTCCCGCAGGTTCTCGTAATCCTCGGTGTTGATCGGAAAGAGCCCGGCGAACACCATCGGCTTGACCTCCTGGAAGCCGGGCAGCGGCGGCGGATTCTCCCTGGTCAGGGTGATGGTGTCGCCGATCTTCGCCTGGACGATGTCCTTGATGTTGGCCGAGAAGAAGCCGACCTCCCCCACGCCGAGCGACTCGACGGCCTTCGTCTTCGGCGTGAAGATCCCCATCTCCGACACTTCGTACTCGCGGCCGGTGGAGATGAACTTCACGCGGTCTCCGCGCTGCAGCTTGCCGTCGACCACGCGCACCAGACAGACCACGCCGCGAGAGGAGTCGTACCAGGAGTCGAACAGCAGGGCCCGGAGGGGCCCCTCGGCGTTCCCTCTCGGAGGATGGATGTGCGTGACGATCTTCTGCAGGACCTCCTCGACACCGATGCCGGCCTTGGCCGAGGCGAGCACGGCGTCGTGGGCGTCGAGGCCGATGACGTTCTCGATCTGCTCGCGAACCCGCTCCGGCTCGGCCGAGGGGAGGTCGACCTTGTTGATGACCGGCAGGATGTCGAGGTTGTTGTTGATGGCCAGGTAGCTGTTGGCCAGGGTCTGGGCCTCGACCCCCTGCGTGGCGTCGACCACGAGGATGGCTCCCTCGCACGCGGCCAGGCTGCGCGAGACCTCGTAGGAGAAGTCGACGTGGCCGGGCGTGTCGATCAGATTGAAGGTGTAGTCCTGCCCGTCGGGGGCGCGGTACCGAAGGGTCACCGCGCGCGCCTTGATGGTGATGCCCCGCTCGCGCTCCAGGTCCATGTCGTCGAGCATCTGCTCATGCATGTCCCGCAGCTCGACCGCCCCGGTCATCTGCAGCAGACGGTCCGAGAGCGTGGTCTTGCCGTGGTCGATATGAGCGATGATCGAGAAGTTGCGGATGGTCTGAGGATCGGGCATGCGCTCCAGGCCGCCGGGTCTAACACGAAACGAACACCTTGTCATCCCGAGCGTGAGCGAGGGATCTGGGTGGGCGGGGATACGCTGCGTGGCGGCGGCGCATGATATCGTCCGCCGCCGATGGATCTGGGGATCAGGGGCCGCGTGGCGATGGTCGCCGCGGCCAGCAAAGGGCTGGGGCGGGGGGTGGCCGAGGCGCTGGCAGCCGAGGGATGCCGCCTGTCGATCTGCTCCAGGTCGGTCGAACACCTCGACGAGGCCCGGCAGGCCATCGAGCAGGCGGGGGGCGAGGTGCTGGCAGCGGCCTGCGACGTGTCGAGCCCGGGCGATCTCCAGCGCTGGGTGGAGGCCACCACGGCGAAGTTCGGGCAGGTGGACATCGTGGTCACGAACACCGGGGGGCCGCCGGCTGCGAAGTTCCTTCAGCTCACCGATGAGCAGTGGCGCGCCGGCGTCGAGTCGACGCTGATGAACGTGGTCCGGCTCTGCCGCCTAGTCATCCCCGGCATGCAGGCGCGCAAGTGGGGACGGATCGTCAACCTCACCTCGCTGGTGGCCAAGCAGCCGCTCGAGCTGCTCACCATCAGCAGCACGCTCAGGGCGGGACTCTCGGCGCTGACCAAGACGCTGGCCGATCAGGTGGCGCGCGACAACATCCTGGTCAACGCCGTCCTGCCCGGCCACGTCCTGACCGACCGGCAGGTACACCTGATCGAGATCCGCTCGAAGGAGCTCGGCATCTCCACCGAGGAGTACGCCCGGCGGGTCGAGGAGTCGATCCCGATGGGCCGCTTCGGACGAGCCGACGAGATCGGCAGCGCGGTCGCCTTTCTCTGCAGCGAGCACGCGAGCTACATCACCGGCGCGTCGCTGCAGGTCGATGGGGGAATCATTCGCAGCACGTTCTAGGGAGAGTCAAAAGCCGGGCTCGGGCTCGGGCTCGGGCCCGGGCCCGGGCTCGGGAAAGGCGCGCGCTTACCATCTCGTACCCGAGCCCGAGCCCGCGCCCGAGCTCGAGCCCGGTTTTTTGTCTTCCTCCGACTTCCGGCCTGCTACCACTCCGTCCCGTTCATCCTGGCCACGAGCTTCGCCACCTCGATGTAATCCGCCTCCTCCCCCAGTTCGTGCAGGGCGGCGGTGAAGAGTTGCGAGGTGAGGGCGAGCAGCGGGGTTGCGGCATGCTGCCGGTGGGCGAGCGCGGCGGCGATCCGGATGTCCTTGTCGTGCAGGGCCAGCTTGAAAACCAGCGGCCACTTCCCCTCCACGAGCCGCATCGGCAGCAGGTTCTCGGAGGCGTTGGAGCGGCCACTTCCGGCGTTGGTGACCTCGAAGGCGGTCTTCATGTCGATCCCGAACTGCTTCGCCAGCAGCAGGCACTCCGAGGTGATCCACACCGTCGCCCCCATGATGGAGTTCGTCAGGACCTTGATGGCATGCCCGGCGCCGACCTCGCCGACATGGATCAGGGTCTTCCCGCACAGGCGCAGGATCTCCCTGGCCCGGGCGAAGCCGCCGGCGCTCCCGCCGATCATGATGGTGAGCGTGGCGTTCTCCGCACCCACCACGGCACCGGTCACCGGCGCGTCGACGAACTCCACGCCGCGCGCCGCCAGGCGGCTGGCGGTCTCGCGGCTCACGCTCGGATCGCCGCTGGTGGCGTCGATCCACAGCGTCCCGCTCCGGAGCGCGGGGGTCAGGCGTTCGGCGATCTCATCGACCTCGGCGCTGGTGGGCAGCATGGTGATGATGACCGCGGCCGACGCGCATTCGGTCACCTCGCCGGCGACCCGCGTTCCATGCTCGCGCGCATGCCGCTCCGCCTTCTCCCGCGTGCGGTTCCAGACCACCAGCTCATGCTCCTTCGCCAGATGCCCCGCCATCGGGTAGCCCATGGCGCCGAGTCCGATGAATCCGATCTTCATATAGCCTCCTGAGAGCTGACTGCGGCACTCTGCCTCGTCATCCACCAGCAGCCGAAGGCGATCCCGAACATCCCCGCCAGCCGGTACCCATACTCGAGCGCGACCCAGAAATCCTGCTCCATCGGGGCGTAGTTCCGGTCACCCCACGGCCCCGTTCCGGTGGCGTACGTCGCCTCGATTGCGGCCACGACGGCCAGGGCGTGGGTGGCAAAGAGAATCGCCAGAGCGATGGCGAGCCGGCGCACTCCGCGATCGCGGAAGGGAGCCGGGTTCGTGGCAAACAGGCCGAGGAAGAGGATGACGTTGTAGGTGAGCTGATCGGCCGGGATGAGCACCGCCGGCAGCTCCGGTCTCTCCGTGCCGCCGCGGGCGGTGATCCGGCGGTGCGATGGGAGGACTTCCGCATGCCGCAGCCGCGGGTCGGCGCGCATCAGAGGCTCGGCCGCCGCGACCAACACGACGTGGTAGGTGGGCGTCACGTACAGCCACAGAAGGATTCCGGCGGCGGCGCCTGCGGCGAACCTAAGCGCGCTGCGGAGCACCCTCCGGCGCCCTCCCGCGCGTCCAATACACGAAGTAGAGAACGGCGACGGCGAAGACGATCGTCTGCCAGATCGCCAGATGGAAGGTGTCGAACCACTCCCGCCGGTGGCAGCCGACCAGGTAGAGACTGATCACCCGCACCAGGTTCACCGCCTGGATGAGGGCGAAGCCGGTCGCGGCGCCGATCAGGCGGGAGCGAGCCGTGGCCGGGAAGGCCAGGACGGCGGCGAGCAGAAAGAGCGTGGCCTCCAGTCCATTGCAGCCGTTGTTGATGTTCACGCTGAAGCAGGGGCTGAGAATCATCGTGCCGGAGACATGGAGGTCACCGGCGAAGAGGCCGAGCACCGCGCCGGAGACGGTGGCCACTCCGCGCGTGAAGGGTTGCACCACCTGCCGGTCGACGGGCTCGAGCAGGAGGGGAACCTCGAAGAGCACGAGGAGGGCGAAGAACAGCAGAAGGAACCGGGCCCGGGGGGAGGGCATGCGGTGGTAAGGATAATGGATTCAGCGGAGAAGATGGGCGAGGGGAAGAAGCTGGTCGAGACCCTCCGGCACGCGTTGCAGAGAGAGAGGTAGCTTCAGCAAATCCACGGGAGGCACGCCCATTCGCCCGCCTGAGCCGTGGTTGGGTCCGAGGTGGGCGCGTAGCTGAAGGGTCTCGATCAACTTCTCAATGAGCACAAACTGAAAAAGGGGCGATACGCCCCTTTTTTTCGATGCCGCTTGCCGGCCGGTTCTCTCGGTTCGGAATCTACATCCGTTACAAAATCAATTTAGTGACCTGGCTCACGAATTTCAAGCCCGGCTTTTATACCACTCGGCATTGATTTGCGTGTATTCCGTCCATTTTTCGGGCACCAGGTCCTCGGGGAAGATCGCCTGGACGGGACAGGCCGGCTCGCAGGCCCCGCAGTCGATGCAGACCTCCGGGTCGATGTAGAGCATCGTGGCCTCGGCGAAGTCCGCCTCATCCTTCCGAGGATGGATGCAGTCGACCGGGCACACCTCCACGCAGGCCGTGTCCTTCGTGCCAATGCATGGTTCCGCAATCACGTAGGTCATGGGGGAACGCACCTCCGGGTGAACTGGGGGGCATTCTAACAGCGACAAGTCACGGGTGCCGAGTGATGAGTCCCACTCTTCCGGCCGGCACTCGTCACTCGTCCCATCTCCTGATGGCCTCGATCTGGTAGTCGTTGCCCATAAACGAGACGATGTCGCCGGCGACGTGGCCGATGAGCTTACCGGCCACTTCCGACTGGTTGGAGTAGACCCCGTGCTCGGGCGATGACTCCCACGGGCCGAGGATGGTGACCAGGCGGCGGATATCGCCGTTGGAGAGCTCGACCTTGGTTCCCACCCGCACCGCGGCGGTGTCGATCGTGGCCGGATCGAGAACGCGGACGCGGCTCATCTCCGAGCGCAGCTCGCCGACTCTGGCCGACAGATACTCGGCGCGCTGGCGGGCGGCCTTGTATTCGAAGTTCTCCCGCAGGTCGCCCATCTCCCGTGCCACCTGGATGGCCCTGGAGTTCTCGGGGATCTCCACCTTGATCAGGTGATCGAGCTCGGCACGCTTGGTCTCGAGCATCTCCGCCGTCGCGTAGACCGGCTCGGCCTGTGGCTCGCGCAGAGCCGGAACCTTCATCAGGACGGCCTGCCGCAGGTTCTCGCGCCGGTACTCCTCCAGCCCGCCGTAGCGCTCGAGGTTGTCGAGGAGCTTCCGGGCCTGCTCCTCGTTCTCCTCGCCCATGACGATGCGGATGGCCAGGCCTCCCTTGTCGAAGAGGTCCTTGAGCCGGGGGCGGACCGGGGCGAACTCGTCCGAGGAGATGGCCTCCAGGATCTGGAACAACAGCGGGTAGCCGGCACGGCCGGGCAGGTTCTCGTCGTCGTGGAGACGCTTGACGTACCAGTAGAAGGCGCGAGGATGCCGCCGCGGATAGCGCAGCGTCTCGTCGATGAGACGGTCGCGGACATCGGTGGGACCGGCCTGATCGAGCGTCTCCATGATGAAGGAAAGGATGCGCGGCTCCTCGTCGAGGAAGAAAACTTCTGCATACACCTTGGTCCATTCGGGATGTTTTCCCCTGACGATAGCCAGCGCCTTCTCGCGAAGTGTCTTGTCGCCGACGCCGCTGACCACGCGGGAGGCCATCGGCCCGGTGAGGAGCGCCGCCGGATCGATCGGTGCCGTGTACCTCCCCGGCAGTGTTTCCAGCACCGCCAGGATGTGAAAGGCCGTGGCGCCGTCGCTGCGCGCCAGCCTCCCCGCCTCCGCCGCCAGCGTGGAGGAGAACAAATCCGCCAGCTCGGCGCTCCGGCCGCTGTGCTTCCTCGCCAGGTCGAGCTTCGCCTTCGTGTCCGCCCGCTCGAAATCGCGCCGGATGGTCCGCTCCGCGTCCGTGGCCGAGACGTTCCAGGAGTACGACGCCTTCGCTCCGCTGCCGCTGACGACGATCTGCGGGTTCTTGCGCGCGGCCGTCCACCACCCCCCCCACTTCTGCTCCGGGACGATGCCGATCATCGCGTCGCGCACCTCGGCCATGGTCATGGGGCGGCCGAAGCTCCGCAGGAGCCGCGCGAACACTTCCGGCGGCGACTTGGCCGCCGCGGCCCGCAGCTCATCGGGGGCGGTGAACTTCTCGCGCAGCAGGTGCCCCTCCGGGAGCGGCGTCAGGAACTTTCCGGCCGCGCCGAGCGGGACCGATACCCGCTTCTCCCGCTCGAAGTCGAGACGGCAGATCCCCAGCTCCGGATTGAGCTCGATCACCCGGCCGGCTCCGCGTCCGGGCATGAAGAAACACTCCCCCTCGTCGTAGGTGAGCCAGGTCTCGATCTTCTCGGCACGCTCGACGGGGTTGCTCTGCGGCTCGGTGAACTTCGAGAAGTCGAAGGCCCGATCGAAGCTCTTGTGGGAGCCGAGAGCATTCTTCAGGGCCTCTTCGATCTGTGGCCGGAGCTGGGCGGGATGCTTGGAGAGCCGGCCGATCTCCTTCAGGACCTCGAGCCTCTGCGGCCAGAGCCGGCGCTCCTTCAGCGCGTCGCCGAGCAGGCCGAGCAGCGTATCGGACAGGGTGCGCTGCTCCGCCTTGCGGAGGGACTTCGCCGTGGCGAGGAACGCGGCGACGTCGCCCGGGTCGCGGTCGAGCTGCGCCATCCACAGCGATTCGACCTCGTCAAACTTCTTCTGCTGAATGAGCTGTTGCGCGTCTTCGCGAAACGGCATGAAGCGGAGATTCTACTCGACCTCCCTCATCCCTCATCTCTCAACCTTTCCAGGATTTTCTCGTGCACGCCGCCGAAGGCCCCGGAGGACATGATGAGGATGACGTCGCCCTCCCGGGCCTCGGCGGCGACGCGCGCGGCGATGGAGTCGAACTCATCGATCTGCTCGGCCGGGATGCCGTCGCCCTCGAGTCGGGCCGTCATGTCGGGGACCGACATCATGTGCTCCAGACCGTACCGCTCCTGGTAGCGCTGCCTGTGAAAGATGGGACCGATGATCACCCGGTCAGCCTCGTGAAACGCGTCGACGTAGCCGGCCTCGAACTCTTTCCGGCTCGAGGAGATGGACCGCGGCTCGAAGAGGGCCCAGATTCGCCGCCCCGGGTAGCGTTTTCGGGCGCCGTCGAGGGTGGTGGCGATGGCCGTCGGATGATGGGCGAAGTCGTCGATGACGGTCACGCCGCGCTCGACGCCGCGGACCTCCATTCGCCGCTTGATGCCGGCGAAGCTCTCCAGCCCTTTCTGAATGTCCTCGGCCGCCAGACCGCGCAGGCGAGCCACGGCGGCCACGGCCAGCGCGTTCAGCACGTTGTGACGGCCCGGGAGCGTGGTCCGGAACCGGAACCACTCCTTCCCCTCCCACCGCGCGGTGAACGAGGTGATATCGGGCGCGAACTCGGGATCGGCCGCGGCGAATTCGCATCGGCGGTCCCACCCGAACGAGACCCAGCGGGCGCGAGCGCCGGCTCGCAGCGGCCGGACGTTCTCGTCGTCTGCGTTGGCCACGATGACGCCGGCGGGCGCCACCTGCGCCACCGCCTTCCGGAAGGCGTCGACGATCGCGCCGAGGTCGTCGTAGATGTCGGCGTGATCGAACTCGATGTTGTTCACCAGCAGCGTGTTGGCGTGGTAGTGCAGGAACTTCGGACCCTTGTCGAAGAAAGCGGTGTTGTACTCGTCGCCCTCGATGACGAAGTCCGGTCCCTCGCCGAGCTTGAAGTTGTGGTTGAAGTTCAGGGGGATCCCGCCGACCACGAAGCTGACCTCGCGCCCCGCCGCCTCCAGCACCCACGCCATGAGCGAGGTGGTGGTGGTCTTCCCGTGCGTTCCGGCCACCACCACCGAATGCTTCTGGCGAATGAACAGCTCGTGGATGGCCTCCGGCATGGAGGTGTACGGCAGGTCCAGCTCCAGCGTCGCCGCGGCCTCCGGGTTGGTCCGGGCGGCGGCGTTCCCCACCACCACCAGGTCGGGGCGAAACGTCTCCAGGTGCTCCTTCGTATATCCAGCGAGCACCGGGATGCGGAGGCTCTCGAGGTAGGTGGACATGGGCGGATAGACGTGCTCATCGGAGCCGGCGACCTGGTAGCCGCGCTGCTGCAGCATCCCGGCCAGGGAGGCCATGGCGGTTCCGCAGATCCCGATCAGGTAGACGCGTTCGAGGATCGAAGGAAGCTGGTTGAGATGCGGCATCAGGGGGCCTTTCGATCAACGGCGGAGCTGCTGCGGCCGCCCTCAGCAAGATTCATGCGTTTCGGCATTGAAATCATAGAATCAACGGAACCGTCGGCGGGGGGAATGGTCCCTCTGGACGCTCTGTTCGCAACGCCAGTCTAGAGACAATCACGTCGTCAACCAGGGAGGTTTTCTGATGTCGAAGCGAATCACCATCCTCACCCTCGCACTGCTGGTCGCGCTGGCCGGCTCGGCCATGGCCGAGACCGAAGCCACCGCAAGCCCGCGCCTGACCCTCGTCGATCCTGTCAAGGACTTCGGGACGGTGGCCAAGGGCGAGAAGCTGACCTGGTCCTTCACGATCAAGAACACCGGGACGGCGGATCTGGAGATCCTGGCCGCTCGTCCGGCCTGCGGCTGCACGGTGGCCGAGTTCGACAAGGTCATCAAGCCGGGCCAGACCGGGAAGGTCGTTTCGGTGGTCGACACCGCCTCGTTCAACGGGCCGATCGCCAAGAGCGTGGCCCTGGAGACCAACGATCCCAACGCGCCGGTCGCGCAGGTGACGATCTCCGCCGACGTCAAGCCGTACGTCGACGCCCATCCGGCCGCCTTCGTCCGCTACAACATGCTGCAGGGGGAAGTCGAGGCCCAGACCGTCACCCTCTTCTCGGAGGAATCGGAGCCGTTCGAGATCGTGCGGGTGGACACGCCGCACGAGTGGATCAAGGTCGACTACAAGAAGGTCGACGTCCCGCTCCCGGGCGTCGGGCGCAAGGGACAGGACCAGTATCGCTTCGTCTTCACCGTCGGCGGTCCCGATGCGCGCATCGGCGCGGTCGCCGAGAGGGTGCGCATCGTGACGAACTCGAAGCACCAGCCTGAGTTCTTCGTCAACGTGACCGGCGTGATCCGCCCCACGGTCCGCATCGAGCCGACCGCCCTGAACTTCGGCGAGGTCGCTCCCGCCGGCGAGAACGCCACGCGGTCGGTGTTTCTCAAGTCTCTCAACCTGAAGACGCCGGAGAACTTCGTCGTCACCAGGGCGGAGTCGAGCCTCCCGGGCGTGAAGACGGCCGTGAAGCCGACAGGCATCAAGGGTGAGTACGAAGTCACGCTCGAAGTGGCGAAGGACGCGAAGACGGGCAACTTCAAGGGCGACGTGAAGATCTATACCAACGACAGCATCTACTCGGTGGTCACGATTCCGGTGACCGGCACGGTGAAGGTGGCAACCTCCGCTTCCCGGTAACGATCGTCCCACCCGAACTGCGAAAGGCCGCCTCCGGGCGGCCTTTTGGATTTTGGATTTTGGATTTTGGATTGCCAGCCAGCCCGGGCGTGAAAATCCAAAATCTAAAATCTAAAATCCAAAATCACGAAGACACGGCTTCCTTCAGCTTCTCCGCCTGAAAGTGGCCGATCAATGTCTCGACGATCACATCCAGGTTGCCATTCATCACATCGGGGAGGTTGTGCACGGTCAGGCCGATGCGGTGGTCGGTGACGCGGTCCTGCGGGAAGTTGTAGGTGCGGATCTTCTCGGAGCGGTCTCCGCTGCCGATCATCCCCTTGCGGGTGGCCGACAGCTCGGTCTCGCGCTTCTGGCGCTCGATGTCGTAGAGGCGCGCCTTCAGGACCTTCAGCGCCTTCGCCCGGTTCTTGATCTGCGACTTCTCGTCCTGGCAGGAGACCACCACGCCGGTGGGCAGGTGCGTGATGCGCACCGCCGAGTAGGTGGTGTTCACCGACTGGCCCCCGGGGCCGGAGGAGCAGAAGGTGTCGATGCGGAGGTCCTTCTCGTTGACCTGGATGTCGATGTCCTCAGCTTCCGGCAGCACGGCCACGGTGATGGCGGAGGTGTGGATCCTCCCCTGGGTCTCGGTCTGGGGGACGCGCTGGACGCGGTGCACGCCCGACTCGAACTTCAACCGCGAGTAGACCTTGTCGCCCTGGATCTCGAGCGTGGCGTCCTTGATGCCGTTCACCGACGAGTAGTTCGCATCGGTGAGGTCGACCTTCCACCGCCGCCGCTCGGCATAGCGGATGTACATGCGCATGATCTCGGCGGCGAAGAGCGAGGCCTCGTCGCCCCCCGTCCCGGCGCGGATCTCCACGAAGACGTTCTTCTCGTCGTTCGGGTCCCGCGGCTGAAGAAGGAGGCGCAGCTCGCCCTCCAGCCGCGGCTCCTTCGCTTCCAGCTCGGCCAGCTCCACCTCCGCCAGCTCGCGGAGCTCGTCCTCCCCCCGGAGCGAGGCCAGCATCTCCCGGGTGCCGGCCAGCCGCTTCCGCACGTCCTTCAGCTCACGATACTTCGCCACGACCTCCCCGATCTCGGAAACGGCCTTCATCGTGTCGCGGTACGCCGCCACGTCGGTGACCACCGACGGATCGGCGAGCCTCTGCTGAAGCTCGTCGTGGCGTCTCTCGAGGTCGTTGAGTTTTTCGTCCATGCGTCGGCTCTCGGCTCTCGGCTCTCCGGAGATCCGCCCGAGAGCCGAGAGCGGGCAGCCGCTCGCCGTTCTCTAGGCTACCGCGGCCTGCTTGCCGTCTTCGACCGCGTCGTACAGAAGCGCTTCTTTCAGCGCCACGATGGCGATCTCGAGCTGCTGATCATCCGGCTGCCTGGTGGTGATCTTCTGAAGCCAGAGGCCGGGGGTGATCAGGGTGCGGCAGACCCGGCTGTCGAGGTGGCGGGCCGAGTAGCGGATGACCTCGTAGGCGAGGCCGGCGATGAGGGGCAGCAGGACGACGCGCGCCCCGAACTTGATCAGGAACGGCGCCGTCGACGGCACGAGCGAGAAGACCAGGATGGAGATGGCCATCACGAACAGCAGGAAGCTCGTCCCGCAGCGGGGATGGAGCGTCGACTTGCCGCGGGCGTTCTCCACCGTCAGCTCCTCGCTGGCCTCGAAGGTGTACACCGTCTTGTGCTCGGCGCCGTGGTACTGGAAGACGCGCCGGATCTCGTCCATGAACGAGATCGACCAGACGTAGACGAAGAAGAACACCGCCCGGATGACCCCGTCGATGAGGTTGTAGGCGAAGTTGCCCATCGACGGGTAGAGATAGTGCTTGATCAGGTTGGCCAGGCCGAGGGGGGCGAGGATGAAAAGTCCCACGGCCAGGGCGAGAGCCATGAGCATCGACGAAGCGATGGCCCAGCCGGAGATCTCCTCTTCCCCATCCTTCTCCGCGCCGGAGACCACGGCCGAGTAATTCAGGGCCCGGATGCCGAGGATGAGCGACTGGATGAGGACGACCGATCCGCGCAGGACCGGCGTCTTGAGGATCGGGTACCTGGTGGTGACCGAGACGAGCCGGTCCTTCTTGATGGCCACCCCGCCGTCCGGCTGCCTCACCGCAACCGAGTAGCCGCTCAGCGAGCGCATCATCACGCCCTCGATGACCGCCTGCCCGCCGATGAGCATGTCGACGTTCCTGTCGGGCCGCCCCGCCGGTGCCGACGAGGTCAGACCATTGGTGACGGCACCGAAGGTGCCGGTGAGGAGGCGTGCGGCTCCGGTCCAGGCTCGACGGATCATCAGCCCTTCTTTGCCGCGGCGGCCTGACCCTTCGCATAGCGCTGCTGGAAGCGGTCGATGCGGCCGGCCGAGTCGACCAGCTTCTGCTTGCCGGTGAAGAACGGATGGCACTTCGAGCAGATCTCGATGCGCAGATCCTTGCGGGTGGAGCCGGTCGTCCACGTCTCGCCGCAGGCGCAGTGGACGTTGACCTGATGGTAGGCCGGATGAATCTCTGGTTTCATGTGCTTGACCCCGTAGTCGTCTTTCCTAGGGTGTCTGGAAACGGCGAGTATAGCCTTTTTATTCTGGGTCTTACGCGGCCGGGATCCGCACCTCGAAGGTCGCTCCCCCCGCCGGGCGATTGTAGGCACGGATGGCCCCTCCATGGAGCAGGACGAGGTGCTTGGCGATGGCCAGGCCCAGCCCGACGCCGGGGACCGCTTGCGACCGGCTGCGGTCGATGCGGTAGAAACGGCTGAAGATCCGCTCGGCGTCGTAGGGGGCGATCCCCTCTCCCTCGTCCGATACACGAATCACGGCCTCGCCCTCCTCCCGCACCAGCTCGACCGTGATCTCCCCTCCTCCGCCGTGCTTCCAGGCATTGTCGAGGAGGTTGGAGAAGATCTGCTGGAGGCGGAGGGGGTCGGCCGGCGCGGCGAGGTGCTCGCCGACGACTTTGAAGGTGACCTTCTCCCCCGCCAGGCGCTCCCGGAACTCGTTGCAGAGCTCGCCCAGGACCTCGTGCAGGTCGACCCGCCGCTTCTCCAGGACCAGCTCGCCCGATTCGATCCGGTTCAGCTCGGCCACATCCTTCACCAGCCGCTCGATGCGGTTCAACTGCCTGAGGACGACCTGGCGCAGCGCCTGCTCGTGCTCGGGCGTCAGCGCGCCACCGTCGAGTGTCTCCGCGGCGGAGCGGAGACCCGCCAGCGGCGTCCCGACCTCGTGCGAGAAGTCGTCGAGGAAGTCCCGCCGCGTCCGCTGCAGCCGGGCCACCTCCGTGACGTCGAGGAAGAGGGCGACGGCGGCGATGCCGCTCTCCGGCTTGATCGGCACGACGGACATCTCGATCTGCCGCTCGGCGGCGCCGTCCGGAACGATTACGCGCTCGGAGACCTGCTGCCCGGCGAGCGCGGACTCGACGGCCTCGGCAACACTTCGTTTCCGGACGATCTCCAGCACGGACCGTCCCTCGAAGGGCCCCGAGGAATCGAACAATTCGGCGATGCGATCGTTGGCGAACACGACCCGCCCGGAGGAGCCGACCGCGAGCACTCCTTCGCGAAGGGCCCCGAAGATCTGATCGAGCGCGGAGCGGCGCTCGCGGAACGAGGCACTCTCGCGCTCGGCGGTCTCACGGGCGCGATCGGCCGTCGCCCGAGCCTCGTCGCCACGGCGCAGCAGCCAGGCCCTCGCCGCGAGCGCCGGCACGAGGAAGGCGGCGACCACCGCCAGAGCGAAGGCGGCCGACTGGCCGGACGAAGCGCCGAGGCGGGTCAGCACGAAGAGGGAGGCGCCGGCGAGGATCACGCCGGCGGCGAGGGAGCTGCTGACGAGGACTCGCATGGGTCAGGCGCCGTCGCCCGGGGCCTCGAAGCGATAGCCATAGCCGATCACCGTCCGAATGCGGTCCTTGCCGATCTTCTTTCGGAGGTTCCGGATGTGGGCGTCGACGGTCCTGGTCTCGACGTCGTCGGCGACCTGCCACACCTCGGAGAGGATGCGTTCGCGGGAGACGACGGCGGGGCGGTTGCGCACCAGCATCCAGAGGAGCTCCAGTTCTTTCTTGGCCAGCTTCACCTCTTCGCCGCCGACGTAGACGCGAAGGGTACGTCCGTCGATGCGGAGCTCCCCGTCGTCGTAGACCGAGGCCTCGCCATCGGCGCCTTTGGAGCGGCGGAGGATGGCCGCGACGCGCGCGAGCAGCTCCCGGACGCTGAACGGCTTGACCAGGTAGTCGTCGGCGCCGAGCTCCAGCCCGGTGATGCGGTCCTGCTCGGAGGCGCGCGCGGTGAGCATCAGGATCGGCAGCGAGGAAGTGGCGTCGGTGCGCCGGAGCTCGCGGCAGATGGTGAAGCCGTCGAGGTCGGGCAGGTTCAGGTCGAGGATCAGGAAGTCGAAGCCGCCCTGCTGCACGCCGAGCAGGCCTTCGTGTCCGTTGTCCCAGTTGGACACCGCGTAGCCCTCGCGCTCGAGGTTCAGGCGGATGGTGAAGGAGAGATCGGGGTCGTCTTCGATCACCCCGACACGCGCCTGCGCACGCGCCGGGTCGCTGCCGCTCTGGCTACGGCGACTCATCGCTGTGCTTGATCACCTTTCCCTCGGCCAGGTAGACGACCATCTCGCAGATGTTCGTGGCCGAGTCGGCGATCCGCTCGAAGTACTTTCCGATGAAGGTGAGCCGGATGGCGCGGGAGATGTTGCGCGAGTCTTCGAGCATGTAGGTCAGCAGCTCACGGAAGGACTGCTCGGTGAGCAGGTCGACATCGTCGTCGCGGGCGATGACCTGCCGGGCCAGGGCCGGATCGCGCCGGACGAACGCGTCGAGGGCCTGCCGAACCATGTCCTGGGCCATTCGGGCCAGGCGCGGAATGTCGATCAGCGGCTTGAGCGGCGGCTCGCGGTTGAGCTCGATGGCCCGCTCGCAGACATCGACGGCCAGATCGGCGATCCGCTCCAGCTCGGGAGTGATCTTCATCGCCGCGGCGACGAAGCGAAGGTCGACGGCCGCCGGCTGCATCTTGGCGATCAGCTCGATGGTGTGCTGGTCGATCTCCAGCTCCATCTGATCGATGGCGTTGTCGGCGGCGATCACTCGCTCGGCCACGGCCGTGTCGCGCTCCAAAAGGGCCCGGATGGACTCGTTGATCGAGTCCTCCACCATCGCCCCCATCCGCAGGAGCAGCTCCTTGAGGTGCTCGATCTCACGGTCGAAGTGGCGCACGCCTATCCAAACCTTCCGGTAATGTAATCCTCTGTCAACTTCTGCTTCGGGTTCATGAAGATCGTGTTGGTCAGGTCGTACTCCACGAGCTTCCCGAGCATGAAGAAGGCGGTGCGGTCGGAGACGCGCGCGGCCTGCTGCATGTTGTGCGTGACGATGACGATGGTGTAGTTGCTCTTCAGCTCGTAGATCAGCTCCTCGATCTTCTGCGTGGCGATCGGGTCGAGCGCCGAGGCCGGCTCGTCCATCAGGAGCACTTCCGGGTCGACCGCAAGCGCACGGGCGATGCAGAGGCGCTGCTGCTGGCCGCCTGAGAGCGACAGCGCGCTGCTGCTGAGACGGTCCTTCACTTCCTCCCACAAGGCGGCCCGCTGGAGCGACCGCTCCACGACCTCGTCGAGGAGCCGGCGGCCGTGAACGCCGCCGATGCGCAGCCCGTAGGCCACGTTCTCGTAGACCGACTTCGGGAAAGGGTTCGACTTCTGGAACACCATCCCCACCTTGCGGCGCAGCGCCACCACGTCCACCGACGGCGCGTACAGGTCCTGATCGTCCAGCGTCACCCGCCCCCGTGCCCGCGCCCCCGGGATGATGTCGTTCATCCGGTTGATCGAGCGGATGAACGTCGACTTCCCGCATCCGGACGGCCCGATGAAGGCGGTCACCTGCTTCTCGGGAATGTCCATGGCGATGTCGTGCAGGACGTGAAGATCGCCGTAGTAGAAGTTGAAGTCCCGCACCTCGATCTTCGGCTTCGCGGCGGGCTCGGAACGAGGTGTCGGCATCGCGTCTCGGTACTGCCTCTCGGCTGCGAACTCGATTGTAGTCACCCCGGCTCACTCTAACCGCCGGAGTGGATCTTTGCGCGGGTTCGCGCCCGGATCAGCACGCCGGTCAGGTTCAGCAGGAAGGTCAACAGCAGCAGGACGAAAACCGTTCCGTACAGGACCGGCGTGGTGGCCTCCACGTCGGGCGACTGCGTCGAGAGGATCAGCACGTGATAGCCGAGGTGCATGAACTGGCTGGAGAGGTCCTGCGGAAGATACGGGAGATAGTAGGCGGCGCCGGTGAAGAGGATCGGCGCCACCTCCCCCGCCCCGCGCGAGATCGCCAGGATCCCGCCGGTCAGGATGCCGGGGAGGGCCCCCGGCAGCACGATGCGGCGGATCGTCTCCCACCGCGTCGCCCCGAGGGCGATCGACCCCGCTCGCAGCTCCGCCGGCACCGTTCGCAACGCCTCCTCCGTGGCCACGATCACCGTCGGCAGCGTCAGCAGCGCGAGCGTCATCGCGGCCCAGAGCAGGTTTCCCTGACCCCAGACGATCTCCCCCTCCGGTTGCGTGGCCGCGTCCATGGCCCCGCCGACGAACTGGATGAAGAACCCCAGTCCGAACAGGCCAAACACGATCGACGGCACGCCGGCCAGGTTCGCCACCGCGCTGCGCGTGACCCTGGCCAGCACCGAGAGGATGAACGTCCCAAGCTCCTTCCCCCTCTCCTTCCCCTCGGTGTTTCGGAACCGCTTCCAGGTCTGCTGCGGCGTTTCCTTCGGCGTGTACTCGTGCAGGTAGACCGCCGTGGCCACGCCGAGAGGCACGGCCGCGATCGTCATCAGGAGCACCAAGAAGGTCGTCCCGATGATGGCCGGATAGATCCCCCCCTCGGCCAGGCCCTGCCGCGGCGACTCCGACAGGAAGGTCCAGGTGACGTGCCCCGCTCCGAGATAGATCACGTCGCCGAGGATGACCGCCAGGATGGCCAGGATCAGCACGACGCTGAAGCCGAGCAGGCCGACCGACACCATCTCGCCGTAGCGGCGGCGCCGCCGGCTTCGAGGGATGCGGGTGAGCGTGGTGTCGAACGGATCGGAGCCCATCATTCACCCTGCATGCGCTGCTGCATCCGGCCGATCGCCCACTGTCCCGCCGTGTTGCTGACGAACGTGAAGACGAAGAGGAGGGTGCCCATGAAGAAGAGCGCGGAATAATGGGGGTCGCCGAAGACCACCTCTCCCAGCTCCGCGGCAATGGTCGCCGAGAGCGTCCGGAGCGGATCGCCGAGGGCAAAGGAGGTGATGGCGGCATTGCCTCCCGCCATCAGCAGAATCATCGTCTCGCCGATGGCCCGTCCGAAGGCGAGCACGAACGAGGCGAAGACGGCCGGAAGCGCGGCGGGAAGGACGATTTTCCACGCCGTCTGGAATCGCGACGCGCCGAGGGCCAGCGACCCTTCGCGGTAATGCCGCGGCACCGAGGACATCCCATCCTCGCTGATCGTGAAGACCACCGGCAGGAGGGCCACGCCGAGAGCGATCCCGGCGTTGTAGGCATTGAGCCGGTACGTGAAGCCGAAGGCCTCCTGCAGCCAGGTGGCCAAAACCATCAGGGCGAAGAAGCCGAGGACGACCGAGGGGATCCCCGCCAGCAGCTCGATGACCGGCTTGATCCACTCGCGGAGACGAGGCGGCGCGAATTCCGAGGAGAAGAGTGCCGCCGCCACGCCGAGGGGACAGGCGAAGAGAAGCCCCACGAAGGTCGCCTTGAGCGTTCCGAGGATCAGCGGAATGAAGGAGAACTTCGGCACCTCGCCCACCGGCTGCCAGACGTAGCGCTCTTCGATCGACTCCCCCGGCAGCGTCTTGACGAAGAACTCGTGCAGGTTCGCTTCGCGCGAGACCCTGGGCTCGATGAAGATCGGCAGCGCTTCGCGAAAGGTGAAGAGGAAGATCAG
>DATLEX010000321.1:0-17070 GCA_035525045.1 Thermoanaerobaculia bacterium
GATGCCATACACGGGTGAGATTCGGATGTTCGCAGGGACGTTCGCGCCGCTGGGATGGGCGCTTTGCGACGGCTCCACGCTGAATGCATCGGACTATCCCGACCTAGCCGTGGCTCTGAGCCCGATCTTCGGCGGAGACGGGATCCGGTTCTCCCTTCCGGATCTGCGCGGACGGATTCCCATCGGCACCGGCGGCACAGGCTCCACGCAGCGGAGCCTCGGAACGAGCGGCGGACAGGAATTCTCGCGGCTGTCGATCGACGAGATGCCGGCACACTCGCATCCACTCTCCGGCTCGGAGTGGCCCGCCACCAGCCGCTCCCCTCGTTCGGGCGACCGCCTGGCGGAATCGCAGGGAAGGATCTACGGTCCGCCGGAGAATCGGGTCACGATGTCGAGCCTTGCGCTCTCGACCCGTGGCGACGGCGGAATGCCGCACGACAACATGCAGCCGTCGCTCTGCGTCAACTTCATCATCTCCCTGTCGGGGAGCCGCCCTTCGGATCCGGACTTCGAAGATCCGTTCTCCGCGTTCCTCGGAGAGATCAAGATCACTGCCGGGGACTATGCCTGGGCCGGCTGGACCGAACGAGGCCGCGTGTACAGTTGGATGCCGTGTGATGGCCGGTTGCTCAGCATCAGCCAAAACAGCGCCCTCTTCTCACTTCTCGGACCCTTCTATGGCGGCGACGGCCGAACGACCTTCGCCCTCCCTGATTTGCGCGGACGCGCGCCGATGCACGCCGGAGCCGGGCCGGGATTGACCCCGCGATTCCTCAGCGACTCGCTGGGGAGCGAGACGGTCACGCTCGATCTCAGCCACCTCCCGACGCACAACCATTCCGTCCTCGCTTCGAGCTCCCGGGCGGGATCCAATGACCCGGGCCGGAATCTTCTCGCCGTGCCGTTCAACGGAGACAATCTCTACGCGACCCCCGACCCTTCGTCGCTCGTTCCGACCGCGCCGGCCGGCGCCACCGGCGGAGGTCAGCCGCACAACAACATGCAACCTTACCTGCCGTTGATGTTCATGATCGCCAACATCGGGATCTTCCCGCCGAGGAGCTGATGCTGATGAAACGCCGAGATTTCCTCCGCCTCAGCGCGGCCGCTGGACTGGCCGCCGTCACCCGCGGGTTGCGCGCCCTTCCCTGGAGCCGGCGCGAGCCCGACTTCCAACTCTCCGTCGCGCACGCCGCGGAGTGGGAGAGCGGGGTGTTCGCCGATGCGCACGCTTTGATCGGCGGCGATCCGGCCTTTCTCAGCCGCGATGCGGAGGTTCGCGTCTACGGTTCCTCCGGACCGCTTTCCGTCGAGTTCGACGCCCTTTACTCCGTCGACGGGAACGTGCTGCGGTTTCATGCCTCGGGGAGCAGGAGCGTTCCCGTTCGCTTCACCATGCCGGTCGATGCGGTGGACGGACTGCGCTTCGAACTGCGTGTGAGCGCCGCGAAACCGGTCACGATCCCGCTCCGCTTCTCGGTCAACTCCGCCGCGGGGGTGGTGCCGCTGCGGCGCGGGCGCTACGTGGTCGCTCTGCACGAGCGAGCCTCACCACCCGACTGGAGCGCCCTCGAAGTAACGGAAGGCGGAATAGCGGGAGAGTTCGCCGCGTCCGCGCTGCTCCTCGAATTCGACTACGCGCAGGACGGTTCGACTGGCCGGTGACGACGATTCCCACTCGGCGAGTGCGCGAGGAGTACCACGGCCAGGACGATGCGCACCGCCTGCGGGAGGTGCACCAGACCGTCGAAGATCGGCGGAAGCGCCACGATGTCGATCAAAGCGACAGCGGCCAGTGGTGGCCTGCAGAATGTCAGCGGTCGTCGAGAATCGACTGGGCGATCCGGCGGGCGTAGGTGACGCGGCTCCGCTCGTCGGGTGAAAGGCCGTCGCGTAAGTTCTCCAGGTCGCGAAGGGCCTCGTGCAGGTCTGCGATGTCATCCGTGAGCGGGCTGACGAGCGGATAAACCGGCAGGAGAATGCGGAGCGGGCGAAGGGCTCGACGCGCACACCACCCGTCGATCAGTTCGTCGAGCGTCGGAAACAGCTTGGCCCGATCCGTGACGTCGATGCTCTCTGATCGATCCTTCATCTACGAGCTGAAGAATTCCTTGACCTTGTCGAGGACGCCGCGCTCGTGGCGCTCCTCCCCTTCCAGCTCGGCGAGCTGTTCCAGAAGACGGCGCTGCTCCTCGCTCAGCGTCGTGGGGACCCTGACCCCCACGTGCACGTAGTGGTCGCCGCGCCCGCTGCCGTCGAGGAACTGCACGCCCTTTCCCCGCAGGCGAAAGACCTGGTTGGGCTGCGTGCCGGGCGGCACGCGCAGCGTCTCCGTCCCGTCGATGGTGTCGATCTTCACCTCCGCGCCGAGCGTCGCCGCGGTGAAGCTGACGGTGTGCTCGGAATGGATGTCGTAGTCGCGCCGCGCGAACTTCGGATGCTCGCGCACGGAGATGAACACGTACAGGTCGCCGGGCGGCCCGCCGTTCCATCCCCCTTCCCCCTCTCCCGCCACCCGCAGCCGCGAGCCGTCATCGACGCCGGCGGGAATCTTCACCGAGATCTTCTTCGTCTCCCGGACCCGTCCCGCCCCTGAGCAGGTCGCGCACGGGTCCTTGATGACCTTTCCCGCCCCGCCGCACTGCGGGCAGGTGCGGGCCATGGCGAAGAAGCCCTGTGAGTAGCGGATCTGCCCCCGTCCCCCGCAACCGCTGCAGGTGACGGGCGAGCTGCCGGGCCTGGCGCCCGAGCCGCTGCACGCCGAGCAGACGACCACGCGGGGGACGTTGAGCGAGACCTCCGTGCCGAACATGGCATGCTCGAAGTCGATCTGCAGGTCGTAGCGGACGTCGTTGCCGCGCGCGGGGCGGTTGGTGCGCCGCCGCCCGGCGCCGAAGAAGTCGCCGAAGCCGAAGAGGTCGCCGAGAATGTCGCCGAAGTCGGCGAACTGGTTGGGATCGAACCCTCCCATCCCGGAGACGCCGGAGTGCCCGTAGCGGTCATAGCGGGCCCGCTTCTCCTCGTCGGAGAGCACGCCGTAAGCCTCGGCGGCCTCCTTGAACCTCTCCTCCGCCTGCGGGTCGCCGGGGTTCTTGTCGGGGTGATACCTGAGGGCCAGCTTGCGGTAGGCCTTCTTGATCTCGTCGAGACCGGCGCTGCGCTCGATGCCCAGGATTTCGTAATAGTCGCGTTTGTCTACTGTAGCCATGTCGAGGAAAGCTCCAGGAGCCGCGAGAGCTATGAGCTGCTGTCCGTCGGCGCTCCGAGCTTCATCGGGTTGTACAGCATCACGCTGGTGAGAATGCGCGATGCGTTCTGCAGGTCGAAGATGGCGTCGTTGAGGACCTGTTTCTCCTCCGAGTTGACGGCCTCCTTGGCCCGGCTGATGACTTTCTGCACCTTGTCGCGGTCGGCCTCGTTGAGGAGCTTGCCGAACTCGCGGAACACCTTCTCGTTCGTGTAGATCATGCCCTCGAGCTTGTTCTGCACCATGCGGACGTCGCGCCGGGCCGCGTCATGGCGCGAGAACTCCGTGGCCTCGTGGATGATGCGGTCGATTTCGTCCCTGGAGAGGCCGCCGGCGGGGTTGATCTGCACGCCGGTGGACTGCCCCGTGGCCTGGTCCCGCGCCGTGACGCTGACGATGCCGTTGGAGTCGATCGAGAATGTGACCTCGATCTGAGGAACACCGCGGGGTGCCGGGGGAATCCCGACCAGGTCGAACTTGCCGAGGGAATTGTTCTCGCGGGCGAACTCGCGCTCGCCCTGCAGCACGTGCACCTGCACCTTGTTCTGGTTGTCGGCGACGGTGGTGAAGATCAGGGAGTTCTTGGTGGGGATGGTGGAGTTCCGCTCGATGAGCTTGGTGAAGAGCCCGCCGTGGGTCTCGATGCCGAGGGAGAGCGGCGTGACGTCGAGAAGGACCATGTCCTTGATGTCGCCGCGGAGGATGCCTCCCTGGATGGCCGCGCCGACGGCCACCACCTCGTCGGGATTGATGTTGCGGTTCGGCTCCTTCCCGAAGACCTTCTGCACGGCCTCGATGACGCGGGGCATGCGCGTCTGGCCGCCGACCAGCACGACCTCGTCGATCTGGTCGGAACGGAGACCGGCGGCCTTGAGCGCGTCGGAGACCGGGTCGATCGTCTTCTGGATGAGGTCCTCGACCATCCGCTCGAACTCGTGGCGGGTGAGGACGCTGTTGAGGTGCTTGGGGCCGGAGGCGTCGGCGGAGATGAAGGGCAGCGTGATCCGGCTCTCCGCGGCGATGGAGAGCTCGCACTTGGCCCGCTCGGCCGCCTCCTTGAGACGCTGCAGGGCCATGCGGTCTTCGGTGAGGTCGATGCTCGTGTCGCGGCGGAAGCCCTCGATCAGCCAGTCCATGATCCGCTTGTCGAAGTCCTCGCCGCCGAGGTAGGTGTCGCCGGAGGTGGAGAGGACCTCGAACAGGCCGTCCTCGAGCTTCAGGATGGAGATGTCGAAGGTCCCGCCGCCAAGGTCGTAGACGGCGATGACCTGGTCCTGCCGGTTGTCGAGTCCGTAGGCGAGTGCCGCCGCCGTCGGCTCGTTGATGATGCGCAGCACGTCCAGGCCGGCGATCTTCCCGGCATCGCGCGTGGCCTGGCGCTGGGAGTCGTTGAAGTACGCAGGCACGGTGATGATGGCCTCGGAGATCTCCTCGCCCAGAAAATCCTCGGCGAAGCTCTTGATCTCCATCAGCACGAAGGCGGAGATCTCTTCCGGCGAGTACTCCCGGTCGCGGATCTTCACCTTCACGTCGCCGTTGGAGGCGGGGACCATCTGGTAGGGAAGGATCTTCCGGGCGTGCGTCGATTCGTCCGCGTCGAACTTCCGGCCGATCAGCCGCTTGATGGCATAGACGGTGTTGTAGGGGTTGGTGATGGCCTGCCGCTTGGCGATCTGGCCGACGAGCCGCTCGCCATCCTCGGTGAACCCGACCACCGACGGAGTGGTCCGGCTCCCTTCCCGGTTGGGCATCACCTGCGGCGTGGTCACGTCGACGACGGCCACGCACGAGTTCGTCGTACCGAGGTCGATCCCGATGATTTTCGGCATGAGGTCCCGTCAGTCAACAACTGCTGAGTGGCGTTGTTCCACTACTGTACATCATCGCCTCGCTCCGGACCGCCGACGGCGACCTTCACCAGGGCCGGCCGCAGAAGGCGATCGTGAAGGAAGTAACCCTTCTGCAGGATCTCCACGACCGTCTGATTCGGAACCGAGGGGACTTCCTCCCGGATGACGGCCTCGTGAATGTTCGGGTCGAAACGGATGCCGGATTCCTCGATGGGGCGGAGCCCTCCCTTTTTCAATGTGTCGAAGAGCTGCTTGTAGATGAGCAGCACGCCCTTGTGGAAGTCGTCCCCCTCCTCGGCGTGGTCGAGGGCCCGGTCGAAGTTGTCGAGCACCGGGAGCAGCTCCTTGAAGATGCCGGCCAGAGCGTGCCTGAGGTACTCGGCCTTCTCCCGCTCGATGCGCTTGCGGTAGTTCTCGAAGTCGGCCAGGGTCCGCAGGTAGCGGTTCTTCCACTCCGCGGCGTCGGGCGTTGGCTCGCCACCGGCGGCCTCCCCCGTGGTGTCGGCGACCTTCGGCTCTCTGGCTGTGTGGTCGGCTTCCTGCGCGGCCAGCTCCATCTCGTGCTCGATCTCCTCGATGCTCTCGCCGGTGTCCTCCAGGACGTAGCGATCGTCGTCCAGGCCTTCGCCTTTCGGAGGTTTCTCGTCCATCACAACTCCCTCTCCTGTTGCTCTTCGATCTTCCGGCTGAGCGCGCGTCCAAGGTAGTCGACCAGGGGCGCGATACGCGCGTATTCCATGCGCATGGGTCCGATGATACCGACCATGCCCAGCGGCGCGGACTGATTGCCGTAGCGGCGGGCCACGATGCTGAAGTTGTGCACCTGGGTGAAGTCGCTCTCCGACCCGATCAGGATCTGCAGGCCGTCCTCGGAGAGGAACGACTCCAGGATCTCGATCAGCTTCTCCTTCTCCTGAAGGGCCAGGAACGTCTTGCGCATGGCCTGTGCGTCCGAGTACTCCGGCTTGAGGAGGATCGAGCTGGCCCCTTCCAGATAGAGATCGTGCTCCACGGGGGCCACGTCGTTCACCGCCTCGATCCCCAGGGCGATGGTTTTCCGCAGCATCTCGTCGTGAAGGGCGCGCTCCTCCTCGGTGAGGCGGATCAGGCGCCGGCGGATGGCGTCGAGCGTCATCCCGCTGCACTCCGAGGTGATGTACCGGCCGATCTTCTCCAGCTCCTCGCGGGTGAAGGCCAGCCGCGTCTCGATGACCTTGTTCACGATCACGCCGTTCGTCCCGACGATCACGCACATGATCTTGTTCTCCGCCACCAGAATGAAGTCGATGCTGCGAATCGCGAACTGCAGCAACGTCGGCATGAAGACCACGCCGATCTGGTCGCTCAGCTTCGATAGCAGGCTCGAGGTCAGATGCAGGACCTCCTCGATCTGGCTGGCGTGCCCCACCTGGTCGTCGATGGCGTGCCGCTCGGCGTCCGTCAGCAGGTGCGACTTCATCAGGTGATCGATGAAGAAACGGTAGCCGCGGTCGGTGGGAACCCGCCCGGCCGAGGTGTGCGGCTGCTGGAGGTAACCGAGATCCTCCAGGTCGGCCATCACGTTGCGCAGGCTGGCCGGCGAGAGGCGGAACCGGCCACAGCGGGCCAGCGATCGCGAGCTGATCGCCTCTCCACTGGCGATATGCTGCAGAATGATCTCGCGCAGCACCTCCCGCGCCCTGCTGTCGAGGTCATCATCGTGCATGTCGAGTCTCTGTGCCATCGCCCCGCGGGTTAGCACTCCCTGCCGTCGAGTGCCAATCACCCACTGTAGAAATTGGGCGATGGAGTGTCAAGGTTAACGATTTCAATGAGAAAGCTGTTCCTGGGGGTGGCCCTCGCCGCCGCCTTGCCACTCTCCGCCGTAACGGTCGACCGGATCGCGGCGGTCATCGACCGCCAGGTCCTGACCGTCAGCGAGATCGGTCAGATGGCGGAGGTGCGGTTTTTCGCCCGCACCGCCGGCCGGAGCGACGATGACTACCGCCGGGCCATCCTCGATGCTCTGATCGCGCAGACGCTCCGGCAGAGGGACGTGGAGCGCTTCGGGGCCCCCGAGGTGCCGCTCGACTCGATCGAGGCGCGCCTCCGGCAGATCGAGGACCGCTTCTCCACTCCGGAGGAGCTCGAGGCGGCGCTGGTCCGGGCGGAGCTGACGCTCGACGACCTGCGGGCCCTGGTCAAGCGGCAGCTCCAGGTGGAGATCTACATCCAGGAACGGTTCGCGCCGCTGGTCTTCGTGGCCAACGACGAGATCGAGGCCTACTATGCCGGCCCCTGGACGCGGCAGCGCCGGGAGCGGGGCCTTCCGGTCGTGCCGCTGGCCGAGGTGCGGGAGGCAATCCGGTCCCTGCTGCGGGCCTCCCGCCTGGCCGAAGAGATCGAGCGCTGGACGAACCGGCTGCGGCTGCGGGCCAACGTCGATATTTACGCCTGGCGGTAGGGCCGGGCCTCCTGCACGGGTGTCATTCCGAGCCGCGAAGACGGCGAGGAATCCCCCGCCGACGGAGCGGGCAGCGTTCGAGTGACGGGGGATTCCTCGCCGTCTACGCGGCTCGGAATGACACGTGTTTTTAACGGTCAAACAACTCCAAGAACTCCTCCTCGCTGAGGACGGGCACGCCGAGCGACTTCGCCTTGTCGAGCTTCGACCCGGCCGCTTCGCCGGCGACCAGGTACGAGGTCTTCGAGGAGACGGAGCCCGACGGCTTCCCCCCTTCGCGCTCGATGAGCTTGTGGATCTCGTCGCGGGAGAACCTGGTCAGCGTCCCGGTCACGACGACGCTCTTCCCGGCCAGCCTGGAGCCGGTGGCCGTGGCGACGTGTCGCGGGGAGACGCCGAGGCGCTTCATCTTCTCGATCCGCTCGCGATTGGCGGGAACCGAAAAGTAGAAGGTGATCGACTCGGCCACCTTCGGGCCGATCTCCGGCACCTCGATCAGCTCCTCGGCCGTGGCGGCCATCAGGGCATCGAGGCTCCGGAAGCGTTCGGCCAGCACCTTCGCGGCGCGCTCCCCCACAAACCGGATGCCGAGGGCGAAGATCAGGCGGGAGAGCTCGTTGGTCTTCGATTTCTCGATGTTCTCGACCAGCTTCGCCGCCGAGGTCTCCCCCCACCGGTCGAGCCGGGCCAGGTCCTCTTTCTTCAGCTCGTAGAGCGAGGAGTAGTCGCGGACCAGCCCCTTTTCGAGAAAGAGCCCGACCGCCTTCTCGCCGAGGCCCTCGATGTCCATGGCCTTGCGGGAGGCGAAGTGGATGATCGAGCCCATGACGATGGCGGGACAGCCCTGGTTGATGCAGCGGATGGCCACCTCCCCCTCGAAGCGGTGCAAGGGCTCGCCGCAGGCGGGGCAGGCAGGGGGCGGCTGGACCGCCCTGGCGCCGCGCGGGCGCTTCTCGACGAGGACGGCCGTGACCTTGGGGATGATGTCGCCGCCCTTCTCGACGGAGACGGCGTCGCCGATGCGCACGTCCTTGCGGCCGACCTCGTCGAAGTTGTGCAGGCTGGCGTTGGTGACCCTCGTCCCGCCGATGTGCACCGGGTCGAACACCGCCACCGGGGTGACCGTGCCGGTGCGGCCGACGTAGAACTGGATGTCGCGGACGACGGTCTGCGCCGCCTCCGGGGGGTACTTGAAGGCGATGGCCCAGCGGGGGGCCTTGGAGGTGGCGCCGAGCTCGAGCTGCTGCTCGCGCGAGTCGACCTTGACCACGATCCCGTCGATCTCGAAGGGGAGGTCGTGGCGGCGCTCCTGCCAGCGGGCGATGAAGTCCTCCACGGCCTGGAGCGACGGGCAGAGCGCGCGCTCCGGGTTGAGCGGAAAGCCGAGCTTCTCCAGCAGCTCATAGGCCGCGGTCTGCGATCCGACCCGCAGGGTGCCGGCGGCCACGATGTGGTAGACGAAGGCGCTGAGGCGGCGCTGGGCGACGAGCTTCGGGTCCTTCTGGCGCAGCGATCCGGCGGCGGCGTTGCGCGGATTGGCCAGCGGCGGCTGGCCGGCCTCCTCGATCTCCTGATTGAGCCGGACGAAGTCGGGCTTGGAGATGTAGATCTCCCCCCGGACGTGGAGCCGATCCAGGCTCGTCTCGAGGCGCAGCGGCAGGGAGCGGACCGTGCGGACGTTCTGCGTGACGTCGTCCCCGCGCACGCCGTCGCCGCGCGTTGCGGCCCGCGCAAGGGCGCCCTTCTCGTAGAGGAGGTCGATGGAGACGCCGTCGATCTTCAGCTCCGCCTCGTACCCGACGGCGCCCAGCCCCAGGCCGCGGCGGACGCGATCATCCCACTCCCGCAACTCCTCGAGCGAGTAGGCGTTGTCGATCGACAGCATCGGCGGGTCGTGGACGACCGTCCGGAACTCCCCCACCATCGGCTCCTCCCCCACGCGCGCGGTGGGCGAGTTCGGGTCGGCGAGCTCTGGATGTTTCGCCTCCAGCTCCTGGAGCCGGCGAAGCATCTGATCGAACTCGTAGTCGCCGATCTCTGGCTGTGCCGAGTAGTAGAGCCGGTTGTGACGCTCGAGCTCACGCCGCAGACGATTGATCTCGACTTCATCCCTCATCCCTCATCCCTTCTTTTCAGATACCGAGACCGCTCCACCACGCGCTCGGTGAAACCCATCGAGCGGAGCCTGGCCTCGAAGACCATCAGGAAGTCGCGGCGACCTTTCACCAGGTTCAGGTTCAGGGCCACGAAGCGCATCCCGCGCGCCGACTCCCAATAGACGATGAGGCGGTCGCCGCCCACCATCTGCTCGGTGCCGAGGATCGCCCTCCACTCGATCGAAGTGGGGCGAAGCTGATGCAGGGGTCGCAGCACGATGCCTCGCTCGTCGATCTCCGCGACGGGGCGGAACGTGCCGGCCAGAACCTTGACCCCCCCGAGCCAGAGGGCGCCGATGTAGAGCCAGGCGAACGGCTCGTGCGCCCAGCCCAGGCGCGGCGAAGGCCAGATGGTCACGGCCAGGGTCAGCAACACCGTCACGGCCGCGGCCACGAGCACGATGGACAGGCCGGCCCGCCGGACCCATGGCCGGAAGGGATACGCCCCTCTTGCATCCTGCTCAACGCTCACCGCGGGTTGCCCATTGCCTGTTGCACCTCATTTGCGTACTCTCATGGGGCCCGGAAACACTTCAGTCCGGTCCATGTTTCGCATACCGAGTCTACGAGCAGAGTCCGATGGCGGGGAAGATTGATGGTACGGGGCGCCGCATTCTCGTCGTCGACGACGATCTGGCTATCCGCGTCCTGCTCCAGGCCGTCCTCAAGCGGATGAAGTTCGACGTGGCCCTGGCCGAGGACGGCGTAATCGGCCTGGACAAGGTCCAGACCAACGGCAGCTTCGACCTGATCCTGCTCGACCTCATGATGCCCCGCCTCAACGGCTACGAATTCATCGAGAAGATCGGCCACTCCCCTCGGCAGCAGCGCCCCCACATCGTCGTCTTCACCGCCGCCGGCAAACGCGGCGTGGAAAAGATCCCCGACCACGCCGTCTGCAACGCGATCCTCAAGCCCTTCGACCTCGACAAGTTCATCGAGATCATCTCCGAGTGCCTCGACAAGGCGCACGAGCCGGCTTGACCACGGCTTGACCAGGCCTCAGGCCTGCGGCCTCCGGACGGCCCACTCCAGTTGCCGCACCATCCCCAGCAGGATCGTGGCCTCGCGGGGATCGAGCTCGGCGCGGGCCAGGATGGCGCGGAGACCGTCGTAGATGCGGTCGGGGTTGTTCGCATGCAGGAATCCGGCCTCGAGAAGGAGGGCCTCGAAGCGCTCGTGCAGGCGCTCGATCACCTCGGCCGTGGCAAGCTCGCGCACCGGCCCGGCGCGCTCGACCGAGGAGAGCTCGTAACAGAACGTCCCCACGGCCTGGGCCAGGTTCATGGTCGGAAAGCGCTTGTCCGTCGGGATCACCGCGGAGCGCTGACAGAGGGCCAGCTCCTCGCCGGTCAGCCCGCTATCCTCCCGCCCGAAGACGAGGGCCAGGGTCTGCCCGTGGCCGAGGGAGGCGAAGCGTTGCCCGAGCGCCGCCGGCGTGAAGCCGGCCGGGGTGGTGCGGCCGCGCGCCGAGGTCGTGGCCACCACCAGATGCGCATCCGCCACCGCCCCATGCAGCGACACGGTCTTCCTCGCCTTCTCCAGGACGTCGTCCGCGCCGCTGGCCCACCATCCGGCGACGGGGAGGAAGGGCGGGTGATCGCCGGCGATCCACAACTCCTCGAATCCGAAGTTCTTCATCACCCGCGCCGCGGCGCCGACGTTCCCCGCCTCCCTCGGCTCGACCAGGACGATGCGCAGAGCGGGCATCACGGGTCCGTTCCGGCCAGCGGCGTGATGGGGTTGTAGGCGTCGATCAGCGCCGCCCACGCCGCGAGGTAGCGGTCACGCGGGATACGAAAGAAGACGCCGAACTCCTCGGCTCGTGGTGAGGAACCCTCCAGGACGTAGACGTGCCGGCCATGCTCGAAGATGAGGATCCGCCACTGCTCGCCGGCGTCGTCGAACGGCTGGTCGATCGTCCCGAGCGGCACGTCCGCCGGGGTGAAGTGCCGCAGATCGCGATCGGCGTGGTCCCAGGCCGGGAAGCCGGCCAGCCTGCCGCGGCCGGCGCTGGTGAGCTCGACGTGGCGGCCTCCCTCGTGCGAGTCGCGCAGCGTGACGGCGAAGTCGGCGATGAGCGGAAACGAATCGAGGTCGTCGGGTCCGGGAAAGCGCATTGCGCGCAGTGCCTCACGAGGCTCAGTCGCCGCGCTCCATCCGGTAGTTCGGCGCTTCCTTGGTGATCACCACGTCGTGCGCGTGCGACTCGCGGAGGCCGGCATTGGTGATGCGGACGAACTGAGCCCTGGTGCGGAGGTCGTCGACGTTCTTCGATCCGGTCAGCCCCATCCCGGAGCGGAGCCCGCCGACGAGCTGCGGGATCATGGCCGAGAGGGATCCCTTGTAGGGCACCTTCCCCTCGATGCCTTCGGGAACGAGCTTGGAGGCGTCCTCGGCTTCCTCCTGGAAATAGCGGTCCTTCGACCCGGCCTGCATCGCCCCGATTGATCCCATGCCGCGGTAGGCCTTGAAGGTGCGGCCCTGGTAGAGGATGGTCTCTCCCGGGGCCTCGTCCGTGCCGGCGAAGAGGGAGCCGATCATCACCGCCTGGGCGCCGGCGGCGATGGCCTTGGTGATGTCGCCGGAGAACTTGATCCCACCGTCGCTGATGACCGGGACGTCGTACTTCTCGGCCGCGCGGGCGCACTCCATCACCGCCGTGACCTGCGGGACGCCCGCGCCGGCGACGACGCGGGTGGTGCAGATCGATCCCGGTCCGATGCCGACTTTCAGCGCGTCGACGCCCAGTTCGATCAGATCGAGGGCGCCCTCGTAGGTGGCCACGTTCCCGGCGATGAGGGGCGTGCCGGGAAAGAGCTTCTTGAACTGCCGGATCACGTCCATCACCCCGGTCGAATGGGCGTGCGCGGAGTCGATGACGATCACGTCCACTTTGGCATCGATCAGGGCGCCGGCGCGATCGAGACCTTCCTTCCCCACGCCGATGGCCGCGCCGCAGCGAAGCCGGCCGAGCGGATCCTTCGCCGCCTGCGGGTATCGGCGGGCCTTCTGGATGTCCTTGACCGTGATCAGACCCTTGAGGTCGCCGTTCTGGTCGACGACCAGGAGCTTCTCGATCCGGTGCTGGTGGAGAACCTCGCGGGCCTGCTCGAGCGTCGTCCCCACCGGCGTGGTGACCAGGTTCTCCTTCGTCATCCGCTCGGAGATCGGCAGGTCGAAGCGAGTCTCGAAGCGGAGGTCGCGGTTCGTCAGGATGCCGACCAGCTTGCCGTTGGCGTCGGTGACCGGCACTCCGGAGATCTTGTACTTCTCCATCACCTGGAGGGCCTCGGAGATGCTCTGCCACGGCCGCATGGTCACGGGGTCGACGATCATCCCCGCCTCGGAACGCTTGACCTTGTCGACCTCCTCGGCCTGCCGGTCGATGGGCATGTTCTTATGGATGACCCCCAGACCGCCGTGCTGAGCCATGGCGATGGCCAGGCGGGCCTCCGTGACCGTGTCCATGGCCGCCGAGAGGATGGGGATGTTGAGGTGGATGTCGCGGGTGAGGCGGGTGGAGACGTCGACGAAGTTCGGATGGAGATCGGACTTGGCCGGCCTGAGCAGCACGTCATCGAAGGTCAGGCCGAGAGCGATGGGCTCGGCAAAGCGGTCGGAGGGCAGCGGCTCGAGACGGTCGAGCTCGCGGAGCTCGACGCGGCCGATGACCGGGACCTGGTCTTTCAATACGGTTTCGTCGCTCATGTCCGCCTCGTGGAATCAGTATAGAACAGGGCTCAGTGCACCGGAATTGCAGGCCTGGTTTCGTGGCACAATGAGATTGGACTCCCCCGCATCGTGATGCGCTTCACCATCGAGCAACGGCATCTGACGGACGACAACGGCAAGCCGGTCACCGCCCCCGATGTCGTGACCTACCACATCTGCGAGGCCGACACGGTGGACGAGGCCGTCCGCCTGTTCGTCCGGAAGCAGGACGCGGAGGTCATCGGGAACGTCCTGACCTTCCCCGGGTTCCAGGCTGTCGCCACGGTCCGCGGGGCGACGGGCGTCTACACGCTGCAGTTCACCCCGACCAGCGAGCGACATACGGGATGATTTTGGATTTTGAATTTTGGATTTCTCGTAGTCCAAAATCCCTCAACCTCGCGTGACCAGCTCCTTCAGCATCTCGTCGTGCAGGCGGTAGACGTCATACACGCCGACGCGGTAGCGATTGAAGAGGAAGGAGAAGGCGTAGATCTTCCCGCTCTGCGCGTGCACGTACCCGGACAGCCCCACCACGCCGGCGATGTAGCCGGTCTTGGCGTAGATCTGACGGGCGTAGGGAGGCGTGCGGAGGCGGTTTCCGAACTTCGAGTCGGGGTCGCCCGTGTAGGCCATGGAGCTGACGAAGTCCTGCCGCCACGGCGTGTTCCACATGTAGCGCAGCAGGGTGATGAAGGCGTTGGCCGAGGCGCGATTCTGCCGTGACATCCCCGAGCCGTCGGCCATGGTGAACTCTTCGGCGGGGACGCCGAGCTTCCCCGTCAGCCACTCGGTGACGACCTGGTTCCCCGCGGCCCAGGAGCCGTTGTTCTTCAGCTCGGCGCCGAGGATCTTCACCACCTGCTCGGCGTAGTGGTTCTGGCTCTTCTTGTTCATCACGTAGATGAGCACATTCATGGGGGTGCTGTGCTGGGAGACGGGCCGCCAGTCGGCGCGCCTGTCGCGGGGGGTCAGGACGATCTGACCCGCCACGCGCAATCCGCTCCGGGCGAAGGTCTCGTTCGTGACCGCGGCGAAGTAATGGATGGGGTTCTCCACCGTCACGAACACCTCGGTGGCGCCCGAGCGGAGCGGGACGCCCCCGCGGACGATGACCGTGTTGGAGTTGCGGTGGCGGGCGATGAAAGGCAGCCCCTTGCCCGTGACGCAACTGTTCTCGATCCTCACGTAATTCGTGGGAGGCTCGAACTGCACCACGCATGGCTCCCCGGAGCGGCCCGGCAGCACCCGCACCATGATGCAGCCCTCCTGCATGGAGAAGGCGGAGATCGGCGCCTCGTACCAGTACACGAGCTGGTCCTCCGGCCAGGTGGGGTGGACGTACTCGGTGTCGAAGTACCCGTACTCGAGGACCAGGTTCCCGGCGATGGTCTTGATCCCCGCGCGTTTCAGATCGATGGCCCATTGCTGGATGACCGCGGTGGCGTTTCCGTCGTGGAATCGTCCACCGATGGTCGGATCGCCCCGTCCCACGATCTTGACGTCGCCGGCGAGCGTCCCCGACGGGTCGACCTGGCCGCGGGCGTAGACCGTCGTGGTCACCTGGAAGTCGGAGTCGAGGAGATCGAGCGCGGCCCCCGCCGTGAAGAGTTTCATGTTCGAAGCCGGCGTGACGGCCATGTGGGGGTTGCGCTGGGCCACCACGCGACCGCTCTCCACCTCCACGATCTGAATCGACGCTTCGGAGGCGGACGCCACTCTCCCGTTGACCAGCGAGGCCAGGCGCTCGTCCAGCGTGGTCCCCCTGGCGGTCTCCGGCTGCGGCCGTGCCGGGGCGGCCTTCCTTCGGGTCTGCTTTCTCTTCTTCTGCGCGTACGCGTCGGGTTCGAGCGGCAACAGCAGGAGGACGAGGAAGCTCGCGACCAGGCGGGTGACGAACGACTTCATCAGACCGAAAAAAACCCTCTCGGCGCCCGGCCTGTGCAATATCGGTGCAATTCGGCCGGGGGAACCCCGCCGGATCGCGCGCTCATCGATCGCCGGCCATCGTTTCGAGCACCGCCAGGAGATCCTCCAGCCTCCTGACCTGCGCGTCCGGTACGACCTCCTCCTCCAGCTCGACCCGCGGCGCCACCGCTGTGCCGCGCACAGGCGGAGCGAAATGCACGGCCTTCATGCCGCAGCGCTGCGCGCCGTAGACGTCGGCGCGGAGGTTGTCGCCGACGAAGACCATCTCCTCCCAGTCGACGCGGAGACCGCGGCGAAGCTCCTCGAAGATCGATGACCGCGGCTTGCACGCTCCATGTTCGTCGGAGAACACCATGACGTCGATGTGAGGGGCCAGCCCGGCGCGGCCGAGGATGCGGCGAAGGGCGTAGCCGGGCGTCCGGCCGGTGTTGCTGATCAGTCCGACGGCCAGGCCGCGCGCGCGCAGGGCGGGGAGAACCTCCGCCGCGCCGGCGACGAGCTCCGGGGGGACCTCCAGGGCGGCGAGCGCGTAGGCGTGCTCGAGCTCTTCCAGCGCCTCCCCGGTGAACGCGGCCGGATCGAAATCGAGTGCCTCCAGGAAGTGCTCGATCTGACGCCGGCAGGGGACGTCGACATCATCCGACCAGTACAGCTCGTGGCAGCGATGCCAGAGGGTGCGGTAGGCCCGCTCGATGGCGGCCGCCGCGGCGCCGTGGCCGCGCTGCGCCAGAGTGGCCTCCATCCGCTCCAGCCGCAGGCGCTCCTGCCGGCGCGAGAGGTCGGGCGTGTCGGTGATCAGGGTTTCCCAGAGGTCGAAGCCGATGGCGCGTAACATGGAGGAGTCCGGGAACTTCTACTGCAACTTCACCCTCCCCCCAAATCCCTCCTCATACCCGTGGAAGAACTGCAGGGAGGGCTCCGGCCACTGCCAGCAGTAGTACCCGCTGCCGTTGTCGAAGTCGATGAGCCAGAGGCCCTTGACCTCGATGCCGAGGCTCATCACTTCGGCGGCCCAGGTTTCGACCACGCGCTGGTAATCGGTCACGGCGGCATCGCTGAGCGTCTCGACGCGCTCGACGGCATCTTCGGTCAGGCGCTGGACGACGGGGAGAAGGGCGGCGGCATCCTCGTACGAAAAGATCTTCTTGGCCACGGCGCAAGAATATACGTTGCATTCTGCATTCCTGCGCCGTTTGTGCTAAAACGCGGGCTGCATTCAGGGGCCGGTACAGAGGAGGACGCAGCCGATGTCGGTAGAGGATAGGGTCAAGTCGATCATCGTCGAGCAGCTCGGCGTCGACGCGGAGGAGGTCACAGCCGAGGCTTCGTTCGTGGAGGACCTCGGTGCGGACTCGCTCGACACGGTCGAGCTGATCATGGCGTTCGAAGAAGAGTTCGGCGTCGAGATCTCCGACGACGAGGCCGAAAAGATCCGCAAGGTCCGCGACGCCGTCGATTACATCGAGAAGCGCGCCAAAGCGCAGTAGAGGACCGCCGCCGCCGCAACCTCTGGTCAGTTCCCAGCCGCCCCGCACGGGAATGAAGACCGCACACGCCCGTGTACATACATGGGCTGCCGGACTGGCCATTCATGCTTTGTCCCTCGGAAACCGCGGCCCCTCCACCCGGAACGCGCTGATCGGTACCGGCACTTCATGAGGATATGCAGAGAAGACGCGTCGTCGTGACCGGCATGGGCATGATCTCTCCCCTTGGCGTCGGCAACGA